>JBMOEP010000175.1:0-4840 GCA_049314675.1 Phenylobacterium sp. | reverse complement strand
TCACGCACGGAGACGTGGGCCGCGTGCTCGTCGGTGTCCAGGGCGACGGCGATGTTGCGCCAGCACCAGGCCCGGGACAGGTTGAGGCCGTCGAGGTGCGCGATCTTGCCGTCGCTGCGGTCACTCACGCTGGCCGGGGTAAAGAGGCAGGCAGGTTCGCCCGCCGCCGCCCGGGGCAGGAAGCCCGCGAACCAGGTTCGGAAGTCTTCGCCGGGCAGGACCCGACGCAGGCACTCGGCCTCCATCAGGGCGGGAGACAGGAAGTCCTCTCCGGAGGGCTCCCAGGCTTGGCTGTCCTGGTCCCGGGCATACCAGGCCAGGGCCTTGGCGCGCAGCAGGTCGCCCAGGCCGGCGTCGCCGGACGCCTCGGCATAGTCCAGGGCCAGGGCGACGGCGAAGGCGGTAGAGGAATGGACCCCCGAGCGCACCGGATAGGTCGCCAGGGGTAGGTGGTTGCGGAACCGGTCGGCGAAGTCGGCTGCGAGGGGGGCGAGGCGAGGCGCCCAGGGCCCGCCGAGGCCGATCAGTTCGGACTGGAGCTTCAGGAGCCAGGCCCAGCCGTAGGGGCGCTCGAACCCACGGGCGGAAGGACGACGGAGAAAGGCGCGCTCACCCTCCACCGCGTCTTCCGTGAAGGCCTCCGCGAAACGGGCGTCGATCTCTGCGGCGATAGGGTGGTCCGGGAACCGGCGGCGGACGGCAGCGAGCAGCCAGTAGCCGTGCACGCAGGAATGCCAGTCGAAGCTGCCGAAGAAGATGGGGTGCAGGCGTCGCGGCTCGGCCAGATCACCAGCCCCCGTGAGCACCTGGTCGAGCTTGTAGGGCCAGGGGCGCGTGACGTGTCCCAGGGCGATCCGGGCGAAACCAGCGGCAATCTCAGGGGTGAGCGGGGAAGGCAAAGACATTCATCAGGACCGTATTGACGGCGAGGAGGACGAGCGCGGTGGGCACCTGGGCCCTGATGACGGCAAAACGGTCGTCCAGGTCAAGCAGGGCAGCGGGCGCCAGGTTGAAGTTGGCGGCCAGGGGGGTGAGGAGGGTACCGCAGAATCCCGACAACATGCCGATGGCGCAGATCGCGGCGGGATCGCCGCCAAAGCGCCCGACCAGCACCGGCAGGGCCACCCCCGCGGTCATCACCGGGAAGGCGGCGAAGGCATTGCCCATCAGGACGGTGAAGCCGGCCATGCCAAGGCAGTAGACGACCACCGCTGCCAGACGGGTGTCCATGGGGAAGACCCGGGTCACGGTCTCGCCCACGACGCCGCCCACGCCGGCCAGGGCGAAGACCGCCCCCAGGGCTGCGAGCATCTGGGGCAGGAGGGCCATCCAGCCGATCGTGTCTGCTAGCCGAAGGCCCTCGGTGAGGGGCGAAAGGACCGGCTGGCGGAACAGGCGCACCGACAGGGCAGCCACGACCAGGGCGGCAACGCCGAGGGAGACCAGGGTGGCCTGCTTCGGGTCCACCAGGGTGGCCAGGGCCGGTCCGCCATGGCGGACGCCCAGGCTTCCGGCCAGGACCATGAGCGGGATCAGCAGGGCGGGCAGGAAGAGCCGCAGTCCGTAGGTCCGGGCGGAGGCGGCGCGAGCTTCGGCGTCGAAGGCGCCGGTGCCGCTGCGCCCCAGGCCAAGGGCCGCGGCCAGGGCCATGACCAGGACCAGGATACCGTTGCCGAGGTCCCCCAGCTGGTCTCCCGCCAGGAAGGACAGGGCGAACAGGCCCCAGAACAGGGCATTGCGCACCCGGCGGGGGTTAGCCGGATCCCGCAGGCTCAGCACCGCAAAGCCGGCGAAGACGAAGCCTGCGAGACCATAGACCTGGGTCAAGCCGATCATGGCCGGGGCCTCTCGCGGCGGCCAAACATAACGATACGCGCGCCATGGACGAGGAAGGCAGCGATGGCTGTGGGAATGGCCCAGACCGACAGGTGCAGGGGCTCAACCGTAATCCCGTTCTGCTCCAGGAAGCCGACCATCAGGAGGATGGAGCCGATGGCCAGGAAGATGTCCTCGCCAAAGAACAGGCCGATATTGTCGGTCGCCGCCGCGAAGGCCCGCACCCTCTGGGCCTCGGCGGGGGCGACCTCGGCGACGCCCGTCTCCAACGCCCGGGCGGCCTCGGCCATGGGGGCGATGATCGGGCGGATGGTCTGGGTCTGCCCGGCGATGGAGGTCAGGCCGAGGGCCGAAGTCGCCTGCCGGAAGAGGAGGTAGGACAGCATCAGTCGGGCAAAGGTCACCGACCTCAGCCGCCCGATCAGGCCGCGCGCGGCCTCCTGCAGCCCGGACCGTTCCAGGACGCCGATGACCGGCAGGATCAGCCAGGCAGCGCTCACATAGCGGTTTTCGTTGAAGGCCTTGCCGAAGGCGGCCAGGACCTCGAGGGGCGACAGTCCGGCGGCGAGGCCCGTGGCCAGGGCCGAGGCCAGGACGACCAGCAGGGGGTTCAGGCCAACAGCGAAGCCCGCCACCACCAGCAGAACGCCCAGAAGCACCAGCATGGGTCCCGCCCCCTTCCCTCGCGCCCACTGTAGACCCGAGTCGCCTGTCGGGTCGCCGGGGTCCCTTGCGCCGGCCCCGCGCCGCTCTATTGATGGCCCGGGCATCACGGGAGGCCGCCATGGCCACGGCGATTCTTCAGGCGCGGATGAGTTCCAGCCGCCTGCCGGGCAAGGTCCTCAGGCCCCTCCTGGGACAGCCCATGATCCTGCGGCAGATCGAACGCCTGCGCCGCTGCCAGCGGCTCGGGCGGATTGTCGTGGCGACCAGCGAGGCCCCGTCCGACGACATCCTGGTCCAGGTCCTGGCCGAGGCCGGGGTTGAGACCGCCCGCGGCCCCCTTGAGGACGTCCTGGGCCGCTTCATCCAGGTAATGGACACCCTGGGCCTGGAGGGCGACCTGGTACGGCTGACCGCCGATTGCCCCCTGGCGGACCCGGTGGTGATCGACGCCTGCATCGATCTGAGGACGCAGGGCGGGTTCGACTATGTCTCGAACGGCCAGGTGCGCACCTGGCCCAGGGGGCTGGACGTCGAGGTCTTCACCTCGGAGGCCCTGAGGCGGGCGCACGCCGAGGCGAGGTCGGCCTATGACCGGGAGCATGTGACCCCCTGGCTCTATGGCCCCGGCTCACCCTTCCGCCGGGGCGACCTGGTCCAGGACCGGGATGACAGCGCCCTGCGTTGGACGGTGGACCTGCCCGAGGACTTCAGCTTCGTGGAGCGGGTCTATGCCGCCCTCTACCCCGCCAACCCGGCCTTCACCTCGGCGGAGATCCTGGCCCTGCCCTTTTCCCGCCGGGAGACCGACGTCTGAGACGATTCAGGCGGGGGCGCCGCCCTCGACCATGGACCAGTCCAGGGGCTCGCCGAAGGGAATGTCCCGGGTCGCCCTTTGACCCATCACGGCGTCGAGGTACTTGGGGGGCAGGCCCTGGCCAGGCCGGACTGATCGCACGTTCGCCCCCGAAAAGGCCTCGCCCTTGCGGACCGGCGCGCTGACATAGAGGGACCGGCGCATGCTGGTGTTCCCGGCCTCGGCCTCGCCGGGGCCATAGGCGACATGGCCCAGAGCCTCCCAGGCGCCCCGGCAGCTGCGGACGAGGTCGGCCAGTTCAGCAGGTTCCAGGGAGAAAGCGGAATCGACCCCGCCCGCGGCCCGGCTGAGGGTGAAGTGCTTCTCGATGAAGACCGCCCCCAGGGCCACCGCAGCCACGGAGGCCGCCGTTCCGAGGGTATGGTCGGACAGGCCGGTCATCACCCCGAAGCGCTTAGCCATATCCGGCAGGGTGGCCAGGTTCATGCTCGACATGGGCGCAGGGTAGGCGCTCGTGCAGTGCAGGACGATCAGGTCCTTGGCCCCCGCCCCGCGGGCGGCCTCCACCGCCTCCGCGATCTCAACCTCGGACGCCATGCCTGTCGACATGACCAGGGGCCGGCCAGTCGCGGCGCACCGGCGGATCAGGGGCAGGTCCACCAGTTCAAAGGAGGCGATCTTGTAGGCGGGGGCGCCGAGGTCTTCGAGCAGGTCCACGGCCGTGAAGTCGAAGGGCGAGGAGAATAGGGTCACACCCGCCTTGCGGGCCTGCTCGAACAGGGGCGCGTGCCAGTCCCACGGCGTGTGGGCCTCGGCATAGAGCTCGTGGAGGCGACGGCCATCCCAAAGGCCGCCCTGGATGCGGAAACCGGGCCCGTCATGGTCGAGTGTGATCGTGTCGGCGGTGTAGGTCTGGATCTTGACGGCGTCAGCACCCGCCTCGGCCGCCGCCGTGATCAGGTCCAGGGCGCGCTGGATATCCCCATTGTGGTTGCCCGACATCTCGGCCACCACATAGGGCGGCTGGCCGGGCCCGATGGGCCTGCCGGCGATGTGGGCCAGTGTCTGGCTCATCGGATCACCCCGGGGGTTCTGCACGCGAATCGCCCGACGAATATGAGGCTCGGGCCGTCCCGGGACCAGCCTGTCAGGCGTCCAGGGGTTCCGAGGGCGCACCCTCGAAGCGGAAACCGTCCCCGTCCCTGCGGACAAGACCCGCTGTTGGCGCGGCGAAATGGGTGCCGATGACCAGGACGGGCTGCTCCGCCGTGCTCTCAAAGATGCTGCGGCGCATGACGGCTGAGGCCGCGGGGTCACTGTCGGAGGGCGACGACCACTCCGGATGCGCAAGCTGGCAGGGATGGTGGACCATGTCGCCGGTGATCAGGCCCACCTCGCCGGCAGACTCGATCCGGACGCTGACATGGCCGGGCGTGTGGCCGGGGGTCGGGACCAGCCGGACCTCCGGCGAGATGACGTGGTCCATCTCCACCAGGTCGACCAGGCCGGCGTCGAAGACCGGGC
>JBMOEP010000174.1:0-4867 GCA_049314675.1 Phenylobacterium sp. | reverse complement strand
GCCTCAGATTTGCCTGGCGCGGCCTTCCCAGTAGGGGGCGCGGACCTTGTTGCGCTGGATCTTGCCGGCCGCCGACCGGGGCAGGTCGGTGACGAAGTCGAGGCTGCGGGGGACCTTGAACGAGGGCAGGCTGCGCCGCCCGAAGTCGAGGATCTCCTGGGCCAGGGCGTCGGAGGGCGCATAGCCGGGCTTCAGCAGGATCACCGCCTTCACCTGTTCGCCCCACTCGTCATGGGGGATCCCCACCGTGGCGGAGTCGGCGACGGCGTCGTGCTTGATCAGCTCGTTGTCGACCTCCTGCGGGTAGATGTTCACCCCGCCGGAAATGATGGTCTCGGCGCTGCGACCCGTGAGGAACAGGTAGTCGTCCTCGTCGAAATAGCCGACGTCGCCCATGGTGAAGAAGCCGTCCACCCGGCTGGCGTTGGTCTTGGCCTCATCCTTGTAATAGGTGAAGCCGCCCCCCGGGGGCAGCTGGTGGTAGATGCCGCCCGACTGGCCGTTCGGCAGGTCCTTCCCGTTTTCGTCGAGGATCCGGACCTGCAGGAGGGGCGGGCGCTTGCCGACGCTGCCCGGCTTCCTGAGCCACTCGTGGGAGTCGATGGTAAAGCCCGCGCCGCCTTCCGAGCCGGCGTAGTACTCGGACAGGATCGGGCCGAACCACTCGATCATGGCGTGCTTGACCTCGGGCGGGCAGGGCGCTGCACCGTGGACAATGTACTGCACCTGGTCGACCGGGTAGCGCGCCTTGACCTCTGACGGCAGGGCGAGGAGGCGCTGGAACATGATCGGCACCAGGTGAAGGTGGGTCACCTTCAGGTCGTGGATCGACTTCAGGACATGCTCGGAGTCCCACTTGTCGATGAAGACGAGGGGCGCGCCCGCGCCCATGGCGGCGCGGACGTCAAAGGCCAGGGGCGCGGCATGGTAGGCGGGACCGGCGCAGAGCTGGACCGAGGTCTCGGTATCGTAGCCGCGCATCAGGTACATGGCCGGGGGGGTCACGACGGGAACGGAGCGGTGCACGCCCTTGGGCCGTCCGGTGGTGCCTGAAGTGTACATCATGGCGTTGCCGAGGACGGGGTCGTCGATGTCGCTTCCGTCGAAGCCGTCCAGGGCGGCCTGATAGTCCTCGAAACCCTCGATTTTCCCGTCGACGGCCAGTTTCACAAGGAGGTCCGGGCACTCCGCTGAGGCCGGGCCGACGGCGGCGACCCGGGCGTCGCCCACCAGGGCCTTGGCCTCGCAATCCTTGATGATGTAGGCGATTTCGTCGGCGGTCAGGTGCCAGTTCACCGGGGTGATGCGGATCCCCGAGCGCAGGGTGGCGGCCAGGGCCTCCACGAACTCCGCGCGATTCGAACAGACCAGGGCCAGGGAATCGCCGGCCTTCAGACCGCGGGCGCGGAGCAGGCGGGCCAGCTTGTTGGCGTTGGCGTTGACCTTGGCGAAGGTGTGGGGCGTCCCGTCCGGGTCGTAGACGGCGACCTTGTCGGGATTACGGGCGGCCCAGCAGGCGGTGGTCATCCCCACCTGGCCGGCAGCCTCAAGGCGCGCCATGAACTCGGGACTGAGCAAATCGTTCATTCAAATTCCTCCCGGGACAGACGCATTCTCCGGCGTCCTGTCCATGCCTGAAACCTAAACTCCCCGGCGCTACGTGGGCACCCAGGGCCGTAATTGACCCCGGACCGGGTCACCCCGACCGACCGCTTCCACAATAGACGCCAGCCTGCGCCTGCGACAACAGGCTCGGACCTGTCCCCGCAGCGCCTCAGGCGGGCACCCCCTCAGGCGGACTGGCGCGCCGACCGTGACCAGGCCAGGGCTCCCGCCGCCGCCGCGGTCGCCGAGGCGAAGGTTCCCCAGGCGATATCGATCAGACTGACGTGGACCGGCCAGACCGCCAGGGTGGCCCGGTTGGTCAGGTCGTAGGTGGCATAGGCAAAGGCACCGAGGCTCGCGCCCCTCAGGGCGGCCGCCTTCGGCCCGCCCCCCGCCAGGACGGCGGGCCGGACGGCCAGCAGGACCAGCCCGGTGACGTACATCAGGTAGAAGGCGACGGCGGCGTCGAGCCTCAGGCCGGGGGCGAGCAGGTCCCCCAGGGCGGGCTGGTAGAGCCGCTCGAACATCTGGGTCAGCCAGATCCCATCCAGGACCCCAAACGCCCCGCCGACGCCGAGCCAGGTCAGAATCCATCGCATGTCGAACCCTCCGAAAGTTGAGGCGGACAGGCTGCACCAGACCGGACCTCGCGGCGAGTCCTCTCTTGGTGGGCGGCCCCTTGCATCCCTCCGGGCTCTGGGGTCAATGGAGCCTCCGCATCCGCCCCTCAGGTCCCCAGGAGTTTCCCTTGCCAGACGTCGTGCCTGACGCCTCTCCTGTCCGCCGGATTGTCGTGATCGGCGCCGGCGCGGCGGGATTGTCTGCCGCCTGGCGGCTGGGCGAGGTCGCAGAGGTCACGGTCCTGGAGGCGGAGGACCGGCTTGGCGGCCACGCCAATACCCTCGATGCGCCGGGACCGGGCGGGGATACGCCCGTCGATACCGGCTTCATCGTCTACAACGAGGACAACTACCCAAACTTCGTCGCCCTGCTTGCGCATCTCGGCGTGGCCAGCCAGCCGGCCGACATGGGCCTGTCGGTGTCCCTGGACGACGGCAAGCTCGAGTACTCCTCCAACGCCCTCCTGGCGCAGAAGCGAAACCTGCTGCGGCCGCGGTTCTGGCGCATGATCGCGGATATCCTGCGCTTCTACCGGCAGGCGCCAGACGATCTGCGGCGGCTGGAGGGGTCCGGGACGAGCCTCGACGCCTACCTGGAGACCGGTCGGTATGGGCCGGCCTTCCGGAACGATCACCTCCTGCCGATGGCGGCGGCCATTTGGTCGACCCCCCTGGACAGGATCGGCGACTATCCGGCCGCCTCCCTGATCCGCTTCTTCCTCAACCATGGCATGATGAGCGTCTCCGGGCGGGGACTCTGGCGGACCGTGACGCACGGCAGCCGGTCCTATGTCCGCAGGTTGGCCGAGGTGGCACGGGCCGACCTTCGCACCGGCGTCCGGGTGGCGGGTTTGTCCCGTACTGAGGGGGGCGTGCGCGTGCGCCTGGCCGATGGGACAACCCTCGACTTCGACGAGGCGGTCCTGGCCGTGCATGGCGATACGGCCCTGGCCCTGCTCGAGGACCCGACCCCGGAGGAGACCGCCCTGCTTGGCGCGTTCCGGTACGCGAGGAACCGGGTCATGCTGCACCGCGACCCGGCCCTGATGCCGCGCCGGCGCGCCGCCTGGACGGCCTGGAACCACATCGGCCGCAGTGACAGTCCCGGCGAGGGTCCGGTGACCTACTGGATGACCTACCTGCAAAGCCTGAAGGACGCCGGCGACCTCTTCGTCACCCTCAATCCGCCCGAGGATTTTCGCCCCGACAGCCTGATCGCCGAGATTCCCTACGACCACCCCCTTTACGACGCCCCCGCCATGGAGGCGCAGACCCGGCTCTGGTCCCTGCAGGGTGTGCGCCGGACCTGGTTCTGCGGCTCCTATTTTGGTCACGGCTTCCACGAGGACGCCCTCCAGTCGGGGCTGGCGGCCGCCGAGGCCATGGGGGCCCCACGCCGGCCCTGGACCGTGGCCAACGAGTCCGGGCGAATCCACCTGCCCGTCGGCCCGGGGGCGGGCTGAGCGCCGTGGTCGCCTCGGGACTCTACGCCGGGGTCGTCTCCCACGTCCGCCTGCGGCCGCGGCCGCATCGCCTACGCTACCGTATCTTCATGCTGCTCCTGGACCTGGACGAGCTCGACGGGCTCGATGCCCGGCTGAGGCGCTTTTCGGTGGGGCGCTTGGCCCTGACGGGTTTCTCGCCCCGGGATCACCTCGACCACACCGGCCAGGACCTTCGCGGCCAGGTGGAGGCGATCCTGGCGGAGGCGGGCCTCGAGGGCGGCGGGCCGATCCGGCTGCTCGCCATGCCGCGGATCCTGGGCGGGGTCTTCAATCCGCTCACCGTCTGGTTCCTGCACCGGGCGGATGGTGCGCTCTCGGCGGTGCTCTACGAAGTCCGCAACACCTTCGGCGAGAGCCACAGCTACCTGATCCCGGCGGCGCCGGGAACCGACGAGGTCCTCTCCCAGTCCATCGACAAGGGCTTCTATGTCTCGCCCTTCATGGACATGGACCTGACCTACGCCTTCCGGATCCGGCCCCCGGGCGAGCGGGTAGCGGTCTCGATCGAGGTCTCCGACACCGAAGGGCCCGTCCTCACCGCCGCCTTCGCCGGCGAGCGGAGCGAGATGACCGACGCCAATCTTCTGGCCGCCTGGCTGAAGCATCCCATGACCAGCCTGGGTGTCCTGGCGGCCATCCACTGGGAGGCCCTCTGGATGTGGCTCAAGGGCGAGCCGATCCGACAGCGCCCGCCGCCGCCCCTCGCCCCGGTCACGCTCGCCCCCGCCGCCGCCCGCGAAGCCTGAGCCCAGGGCCCGTCGGAAGACGCTTTGCACGGGCGGGCCCGCGTGCTTTTCAGAGGGATGTGAAAAGGAGAGGGCTCCAATGGCTTCTCGGAAGGGCGTCTGCCTGGTGATCGGCGCAGGAGACGGGCTGGGGTCCGCCGTTGCGCGCGCATTCGCGGCCGAGGGTCTCACGGTCTGCCTGACGCGCAGGCCCCGGAACCTTGACCGGCTCGAGGCGCTTGCGGAGGAGATCCAGGCGGCTGGCGGCAGCGCCCACGCCTTCGGCTGCGACGCCCGGGAGGAGGCCGAGGTGATCGCCCTCTTCGACCGGATCGAGGCGGACATCGGGCCCATCGAGGTCTTGGTGTTCAACATCGGCGCCAACGTGCGCTTCCCCGTCGTCGAGACCACC
>JBMOEP010000173.1:0-5024 GCA_049314675.1 Phenylobacterium sp. | reverse complement strand
TACAACAGCTCCACCGACCGGGTGTCGCTGCGCGGCGTGGGCCGCCTGACCAACGTGCTGTCCGCCGACGCCGCCGTCGCCAACTATGCCGATGGCATCTACGAGACCTTCGCGGTCCGGGCCGGCGCCTCCACCATGTATATCGAACGGGTCGAGGTCCTGCGCGGTCCGCAGGGCACCCTCTATGGCCGGAACTCCATCGGCGGCGCGCTGAACATCATCTCGAAGCGCCCCTCCAAGGAGGCCGGCGGCGAGGCCCGCTTCGGCGTCGACAACTTCGGTGCCACCAGCCTCGAGGCGACCTACTCCCTACCGGTCAGCGACCGGGTAGGAGTCAAGCTTTCCGGCAACTGGTTCAACCAGAGCAATGGCTGGATCGACAACCTTGTCCCCGGCATGCCTGACGAAGGCAACGTCCGGAACGAGTGGACCACCGAGCTCCAGGTCAAGATCGATTTCAACGACAAGCTTGAGACCTGGCTGAAGGTCATCGGTACCCAGTGGCGCAATGGCGCCGGCGGTCCTGGTGCGGCGTCCGGTGCCTGGACCCCCGCCGAATGGCCCACCTACTATTCACCGCCCGGAGCGACCCAACCCAACCAGGGCTTCGCCTGCTATAACGGCCCGATCAACACCGGGGTGACCAATGTGGTCAACCTGAACCCCGGCGGCTGCAAGAACCCTGCGGTCAACAGCCCCTGGACCATCGCCCGTCAGGTTCCCTACAAGGTCACCCTGCCGGTCGCCCTGACCATCGCCAACGAGTGGATCTATCACGCCGATAATTTCGACGTGAAATACCTGACCGGCGGCGTGCGCTACCACTACATCCTTGAGGGCACGACCGACACCAACCGGGCGGCGCCGATCGCCTCCTACACCCTGCCGGCCCTGGGCAATCGCGGGCCTCTGGTGATCAACCCCAGCGAGAGTTTCAACTACCAGGAGGACAACTCCTTCTGGAGCCACGAGATCAACCTGATCTCGACAAACGACGGCCCGCTCCAGTGGGTGGCGGGTGCCTATTACTTCAAGCAGCACTACACACAGCCGGTCTATACGACGAACCCGCGGCAGGCTGAGTGGAACGGTCCATTCGCCTTCGGCTTTCTCTGCGCCCAGACAGGCGGCGCATGCCCGGCGACGACGGGTGACTTCCGGCGCTTCGACAACCGTCCGGACGTCCACTCGGAGTCCTATGCCACCTTCGGCCAGATCGACTGGGAGATGAGCGAGACCTGGAAGTCCACCTTCGGCCTGCGCTACTCGCATGACGAGAAGTGGGGCCAGGAGTCGGTGCGGATTACCTGCTTCGCCGTTCCGGGCTGCGACTTCTCGGCCGCGTTTGGGCTGCCCCCGATCATCGACCTGACCCAGCTGGGCAGCGTCGTTTCCTCGGGCGACGTCCTGAAGCCGGGTGTGGTGGGGGCGACGACCTATGATCCCGCCACCGGTTTCGCCACGCGCAAGCAGCGCCAGGCCTGGGAGGCGGTGACTGGCACGGCCGGCCTGGAGTGGAAGCCCGACGACGACACCATGCTCTACGGAAAGTACAGCAAGGGCTACAAGGCGGGCGGCTTCAACATCGGTATCTTCACCGTGCTGAGCTATTTCCCGACGACGGACAAGGAGAACGTGGACTCGTTCGAGATCGGCCTGAAGAAGAACTTCGGGCCGACCCTCCAGACGAATATGGCCGTGTTCCACTACATGTACGACAACCTGCAGATCCCGATCACCCGGGTCTCCTCGGGTGCTGTCCCGGCCTTCGGGCCTGGACCGACCACGGCCACCGACTTCTACAATGTGCCGAAGTCGATCTCGCAGGGCTTTGAGCTGGAGACAACCTGGCAGCCCATCGACAATCTCCAGATCCTCTTCAACTACTCCTACAACAATACCGAGATCCAGGAGGGGACGGCGGTGGACTCGGTCGACCCGACCGCCATCGACCCGAAGGCCAAGCCAGTCCTGACCTTCGCCCAGTGCGCCGTAATTACGAACGGCGTGGCGGCCTGCCCGGCCGACATCTTCACGTCGGATCCCACCAAGGCCTATACACGGACCCAGAGCTTCGAGGGCAGTTCCCTGCCCAACGCAGCCAAGAACAAGGTGGCGGTGAACGTCAACTACACCTGGGAGTTCGAGGCAGGTTCCCTTGCTGGTTCGCTCAGCTACTTCTGGCGGGACAAGCAATACGGCACGATCTTCGAACGTGACTATAACTTGGCTCCGGACTGGTCGCAGATTGACGCGCGCCTGACCTGGTCCTCGGCGGATAGCCGCTACAAGATCGTCGCCTACGGCAAGAACCTGACCGACGACATCGGCTACGACGCCGGTGCCACGGGAACCCGGGAAGCGGGGAACATCTTCGCCGCCAGTGGCGCGGTGACCCCGGTCATCCAGGGCATCTCCAAGAGTTATTCGGTGACCCCGCCCCGGACCTACGGCATCGAACTGCAGTACAAGTTCTGATCCCCGGCCGCCCGCCAGCGCCCGACCGGGTGCTGGCGGGTAGCCTTCGGGTCATCGACTGGAAGTCCACCGCGCCTGGCGTCTGCGTCAGGCGCGGTGTCGATTCCTGGGGGGTGATCTTCCGCCTGGAACGCCCGTCGCGGGGTCCACTGCGCCACCGCCACACAGGCCATACGCTTTACCCGAATTAACCTTCGCGAAAGAGTGAGCCGTCAAAATGAGGGATGAGGCAGAAGGCTCACCGCTCTAAAATGTCTGTTCCCGATTACCTGTTCGACCGCGTGACCCAGGAAATCCGTCAGCAGATGGATTGCATTCTGGCCCTCACCACGCGGCTGGCCTCGCCCCTGCCGACGGCGGATTCCCGGGCCTGCGTCGAAGGCGTCGCCGTGGCGGCGGAGACGGTGCGCCGGATCACTGCAGCCTCTGCGGATATCCGCGCAGCCCTTTCCGACGCCCTGATCCTCACGCCCGGGCCTGTGGCCCTCCGGGACCTGGTGGACCGCCTGGACGACCGCTGGCGCGCGCGCCTCACCGGTTCGGCCCTCACCCTCATGGTGTCCTACGACGGCCCGCCCGAGGGGGCGGCCATGCTGGACGCTGACCGCACCCTGCAGGTTTTTGACGGCTTCCTCGCCCACGCCCTCTCTGGGGTCCGGAAGGGTGCCGCAGAGGTCATGCTCCGCGTCCGCGAAAGCGGTGACGTTCTGGTCCTCGAGGGTCGGGTGCGGTCGTCCCGGACCGGCCTGCGGACCGATACCGAGGTCGACGTCCGTGAGATCGAGGAAATGTTCGGCCTCGAGGCGGCCATGGGGTTCATGCTTGGGCGCCACGTCCTGCGGCGACTGGGCGGCCGCGCCCGTATCCTCGAGAATCCGGGGCAGGGCGAAACCCTCAGCTTCGCCTTCCGCGCCGAACGTCCGCCCGAGCGGCCCGCCGAGGTCAAGAGCGCCGACCGCGCCGCCCACATCCTGGTCGTCGACGACAATGCAACGAACCGCATGGTGGCGGAGACCCTGTGCAGCATGTTTGGCTGCACCACCGAGCCGGCGGAAGATGGCGAGGCGGCGGTCGAGGCCGCGGCGACCGGCCGGTTCGACCTGATCCTCATGGACATCCGCATGCCGCGCCTGGACGGGGTGGGCGCCACCCGGCGGATCCGCGCCATGCCCAAGCCCATCGGCGGTATTCCGATCATCGCCCTGACCGCCAATGCCGATGCCGATGAGACCGCCAGCTATCTGGGCGCCGGTATGAACGGCGTCGTGGAAAAGCCAATGAAGCCGGACCAGCTGCTGCAGGTGGTCCGCGACACCCTGGCCCTGCCGCAACTGGACGCCTCCGCCGCCGCCTGATCCCTTGGCGAAAGGGTCGGCTCAGGGGCAGTGTACGCCCTGCCTGACCAGGAGGAGACACCGATGGCGAGCTGGTACGAACGAAACATCCTGCCGAAATTCCTCGCCTGTGCCTGTTCGGGGCCGCAGATGATGCGCCAGAGGTCGCGCCTGATCCCCCGGGCAGAGGGCCGCGTCCTTGAGCTGGGGGTGGGCATGGGGCTCAACCTGGCCTTCTACGATCCGGCCCGGGTGACCTCGGTCAGCGGCGTCGATCCGGCGGCGGAGCTCCGCGCCCTGGCCGAAGCCGCGCCGCGCGCCGAAGGCCTGGAGGTCGAGATCCTGCCCGGGGTGGCCGAGGACCTGCCCTTCGAGACGGACAGCTTCGACAGCGTCGTCTGCACCTTCACCCTGTGCTCGGTGCATTCCCCTGAGCGCGCCCTGGCGGAGGCCCGGCGGGTGCTCAGGCCGGGCGGGCGCATGTTCTACTGCGAGCACGGCCTGGCCCCCGACGCCGACGTCGCCCGCTGGCAGGGTCGGATCGAACCGCTCTGGAAGCGCCTGGCCGGCGGCTGCCGCCTGACCCGCCCGATCCTGCCCCTCCTCGAGGGCGCCGGCTTTTCCACCGAAGGCGCTGAAAGCGCCTACCTGCCCAATGTCCCCCGCTTCGCCGGCTGGAACATCCTGGGAGAGGCCAGTGTGGTGAATCCCGCTTCATCCTGAAGGTGGGGATCACCGTAACCCTCGCCGGGCCTTGTGGAGGCTTGCGAGCGCAGGGAGAGATGATCATGGGCAAATACTACTACCCGGGCCACACCTACGAGATCGTCAAGACCGCCATGACATGGTCAGCGGCCAAGGCCTGGGCGGAGAGCCAGAGCGGACATCTGGCCTACATCACCAGCGCCACGGAGAACCAGGCCCTGGTCAGCATGACCCAGACAGAGACGGGCCTGGATACGGCGCCCAGCGCCTCTGATGGCGGCGGGGCCCGTTACCTCTGGCTCGGCGGCTCGGACGCGGACGTCGAGGGGACCTGGCGCTGGGGCGACGGGACCCTGGTCACCTCCGGCTATTCGAACTGGGGCGCTGGCGCCTTTGGCGCGGAGCCCGATGACTATGGCGGCGTGCAGGACGCCCTCGCCTTCGGCCTCCAGTCCTGGCCCCAGCCGTCGGGCGGCATCGGCGTGGCCTACAAGTGGAACGACGTGA
>JBMOEP010000172.1:0-5061 GCA_049314675.1 Phenylobacterium sp. | reverse complement strand
GGCTGTTGAGGCGCGGGACTGGCAGCGGGGCCAGGAGATCCGTCGCGCGCCCCTGGGCGAGACCGTGCGGGAGAGATACGGCTTTCCCTATTTCCACATGCACCGGGCAGACCTGGTCTCGGTGCTGGGACAGGCCTGCCGGGCCGAGCCCCGGATCCATCTGCGCCTCGGCGAGGCCGTCGCGGCCTGCGAGGGCGACGGAACACCCTCCCTGGTCCTGGCCTCGGGCGAGCGTCTGGAGGCGGACGTCCTGGTGGGGGCGGACGGCCTGCGCAGCGTCGTGCGCGAGGCCCTGTTCGGACCCGCCGCCCCTCGCTTCACCGGTAATGTCGCCTGGCGCGGCCTGATCCCCGCCGAGCGGCTGGAGGGGGCCGACATCCGCCCTGTGGCCGCCCTCTGGATGGGGCCCGGCGCCCACTTCGTGCACTACTTTGTCAGGGGCGGAACCCTGGTGAACTTCGTCGGCGTGGTCGAAGCCGACGACTGGCGCGAGGAGTCCTGGTCCAGCCGGGGCCAGGCCGCGGACCTGCGCCGGGATTTTTCCGGCTGGCATCCCACCGTCCGGCGGATCGTCGAGGCCGCTCCGGAGGACGCCTGCTTCCGCTGGGCCCTGTTCGACAGGGATCCCCTGCCGAGGTGGAGCCGCGGCGCGGTGACCCTGCTGGGCGACGCCTGCCACCCCGCCCTGCCGTTCATGGCCCAGGGCGCCTGCATGGCCATCGAGGACGCCGCCGTCCTGACCGCCTGCCTGTCGAGCTGCAATCGTGGCGACATCCCCGCGGCGCTCTCCCGTTACGAGGACCTTCGCCGCCCAAGGACCGCCGGCATCCAGGCGAGCTCGCGCCGCAATGCGACGATCTACCATCTGCGCCCGCCCTTCAGCTGGGCCCGCGACCAGGCCATGAAGGCCGGCCTGGGCATGGGGGCGGCCATGGACGGCCTCTACCGCTACGACGCCCTGTCGGCGGCGGGCGGCTAGCCAGGGGGGGTCGACCCCGGAAACCGCAGATGGCGCAGGCCAGCGGCGGCGTAGATCGCGTCCAGGGTTCGCTGCTGGCGCAGGATGGCCTCGCCTTCCGTGGGCAGGGCCTGGCCAGACTCCAGGGCCCCGAGTACGGCCTCGAGCTGGTAGGTGTAGCTGCTGATCCGAGGCACGGGCAGGTCGCGGACGGCGTCGCCGGACATCACCGTCAGCCGCCCGCCCAGGTGGGGGACCACCGGGTTCCAGTAGCGGATCTCGCCCGTCTCGCCGATCACCCGGAGGCTGGCGTCGAAGGCCAGGCCCTTGCCCATGGAGGCCGACAGCTCCACCTCGACACCGCCCGCGAAGCCAAGCCGGGCGGTGAGGCTCTCGTCCACCCCTCGCGCTGTGAGTACGGCCTCGGCTTCGACGGAGGTGGGCTCAGCCCCCAGGAGTTGCAGGGTCAGGCCAAGGGGATAGCATCCGAGGTCCATGAATGCGCCACCGCCGGTCTCGGGCAGGTGGCGGATCTCTGCGCCATCACGCTCGGGCACAGTGATGAAGAATCGCCCCTCCACCCTCCGGAGTGAGCCAATGGCACCGGAGGCGACTGTCTCCATCAAGGTGAGCATGGCGGGGTGGTAGCGGGCGTGGAAGGCCTCGATCACCCGACGGCCGGACGTCCGGGCCGCGGCGAGGACCCCTTCGGCCTCGACCGCATTCATGGCGAAGGGCTTTTCGCAGAGGACATGCTTGCCCGCCTCCAGAGCCCGACGGCTCCAGGGCGCATGCAGGTGGATGGGCAGGGCGTTGTAGACGAGGTCAATGTCGTCGGCCGCCACCAGGGCGGCGTAGTCAGCTTCGGCGCGCTTGAAGGCATAGCGGGCGGCATAGGCCTCGGCCCGGGCCGGATCCCGGGCCGCAACGGCCTGGAGTACGGCGCCGGCCCGGACCGAGGCCGGAAGAATGACGGCGCTGGGCGTGATGGTCGCCGCTCCCAAGCATCCAATCCGCATGACCACCCCCTGTTTTCATTTTCAAGTATGGGATCAATGCGCTTCGAAGGCTCAGATTCAAGTCTGTTTCCTCGCGCATCGAGTTTCAGGTATGCTCGTCTTGTCAGTCCTGTCCTAGGGAGGAGAGAGCCCGTGCACCGTCACCTTGTCGCCAGCTTCGCCAGCCTGGTTCTGATCCTCATGCCGCTTACCGCCGCAGCGGCGCCCTTGCCGACCAGCGGAAAGACCCCGATCGCGACGCTCGCCAAGGATCCAATGACCCGGGAGGTGCTGGACGCCTACCTGCCCGGCGTACAGTCGCATCCCAAGTATTTCGACTTCCAGTGGCTGACGCCCCGGGAGCTACAGCGGTTCGATCCCAGGATCACGGACGATGCGCTGACGCAGATGGACAAGGCCCTGGCCGCCACCCGGTCCCCGCCGTCGGTCGAGACGACGCCGATCTTCCTCCTCGCCGCGCGTCCTGAGACCCGGGCCGTCCTGGAGACCTACATGCCCGGCATGCTGCAGCACCCGAACTATCCGCAGTTCCGGTACATTTCACTGAAGGCGCTACAGGGGTTCGACCCGCGCATCTCCGACGAGGCCCTGGGCGTCGTCCAGGCCGAACTGGAGGCTGCAGGCACCCTGGAGACGGCAGGGCGCAAGTAAATCACGCGAAGGGGTCGGTCCCGGCCCGCATGAGGGGGGCGATGCGGTCCGGCTCCGGACCCTGGGGGTCATCGTAGGGGTAGAGGGGCCGGCCGATGATGCGGTCGAGTTCCGGATGGCGGTCCAGCAGATCCTGCGGCAGCCGGCCCCGGTAGTTGATCATGGTCCGCATGTAGGGACGGAAGGTGACGCGCAGGCCCGGTGTGGTCCGGGGGACAGCCCCGTGCCAGGTCGCCCCGTTCCAGATGGCCAGGGAGCCGGCCTTGCCGACAATCGGTACGGTGCGGAAGGGCGTCTCGCCCAGGCGCCCTTCATGCGGCAGGGTGGCACGGCCATAGTGATGGCTACCGGGCACGAAAACGGTCGGTCCGTCCTCAACCCCGGCATAGTCCGTGGCCAGCCAGGAGGCGTTGCACATGTGGGCGATGGTCCCGCTGCCCGGCGGCAGGCCATGGGAGTCGCTGTGGAGGCCCAGGGGGGTGCCGTCGGGGCCCTTCAGGATCCAGGTCTGGCCGCCAAAGACGGCAGAGCCGCCGCACAGCCAGCGCACCAGGGCCAGGACCACCGGATTGGTCGCCGCCTCGATGAAGACCTCGTCCTCCTCGATCAGGTCCCAGCCCTTGCCCTGGGTGTTGACCCTTGGAAGGGGATCGGTCCGCCAGTCGCCGATACGTGCGCCGGTTCGCGTCTCGAACGTGCGGAGAATAGCGTCGCGCAGACGGTCGACGAACCCCTCCGAGGCGCGCATTTTCTCGGGTGGCACCACGGTCACCCCATAGGCCTCGAGCTCTGCCACATGGCTGAAGAGGTCCCAGGCCGCGAGGTCCCGCATCAGGGGATCGAGGGTCGGCGCGGCGCCATAGTCGGCCATGGTCATGTGGGTATCCTCAGGCATTGGCGGCGGGGTTCCGGGGGCCCCGATAGTCGACCTCGGCATCCGAGGCCGCGAGCTGCCGGGCGTGCTCGCTGTAGCGCCAGTCAAAGTCGGCAGAGAGGGACGCCGGCCGGGAGAGAGAGAGTTCTCCGATCGGCGTGACCGGCTTGTCGGGATCGGTGGTGTTCCCGTCCACCATGCCGAGTCCACTAAAGGTGCGGAAGCCGACGAGGCCCTTGAGCTTGGGGGAGAGGGTGGCGAGTTCAGCGTCGGTCAGGCAGGCCAGCTGGGTTTCCTGCTGGCGCATCTCCGGGCGGGCGTAGAGGATTCGGCTGGCGAGGCGGGTCCCCGGCTGGGTGCGCTTGCCGCCCGAGTGCAGGACCCGGCTGTCGGTGACCAGGCAGGTTCCGGCCGGTGCCGTCAGGGCCACGATCCGTTCCTCTGCCAGGTGCGCGTAGTTGCTGTCGGGCCGGACGAGGTTCCGACCCAGGGCGTCCCGGTGCGAGCCGGGGACAATGTAGGTGCCGCCCTCCTCCAGGCCGAAGTCGGTGTAGAGCCAGATCAGCAGGCAGTAGAGTGGGAAGGGCGGGTGCGGCAGGGGTACGAAGCCCTGGTCCTGGTGCAACTCCTGCAGGCCACCACGCTCGTGGACCAGGGATCCATGTGCAGTGGCGAGGTGGTAGGCAGGCCCAAGAATCCGCGAAACCAGGTCCTCCACGAGTGGGCCGCCTTGGGCGGCCGAGGGCTCGAAGGCTGACAGGTCCCGGAAGACCTGCCCCTTGGCCAGGAGGTTGAAGATGGTCTGCGAGTGGCCGTGATTGGCCCGCCGGGCCACGCCAGCGGCGCGCTCGGCCTCCGCCTGGTCCACCAGCCTGTCGACCTGGGCCCGCACCTGGTCCGGCGACATCGCGTCGGCAACCAGACAATAGCCCCAGCGGATGAAGTCGGCCTCCAGCTGTTCCTGGTCGCGTGTGGGCGCGGGAAGCTCGGGAAAATCCGTGCTGGACCGAATACGCTCGCGCTCCCGGCTCAGGCCCGAGAGTTGGGACCCGGAGTGAACCTGCCGGCCGTAGGTTATCCGCCGCGGCCAGTTGCCTTCGGCCAGGCCGTCAGCGCGCGCCTCGCCCTCTGGCGTCCCTGCGGCGACGACAGCCTGCCGGCGTTCGATCTCGGCGCGGAGCTGGGCGCGCTCGCGCTCCTCGGCGTCGCCCTCGATGCAGCCAATCATCTCCTCGGCCGAGACGACCTCGCCGTCGGCCGTGATGACGGAGCCGCCGCGGTTCTCGAGGAGCGCTGCGCGGAGCTGGGCGATCTCCTCAGCGGCCGAGGGCGTCGGGGCGGTGGTGACCCCCTGGTCCTTCAGGGTCGGAGTGACGGAGTCCATGTCAGGCCTTCCCCTCCGCGACCAGCTTTGCCCGCATGGCCGGGTCGATCGCCGGATAGAGGTGGGGGCTCCACTTCGAGGCGATCCCGAGGTCGCGGCCCTCGCGCTGCCAGTTGTCCTCGCCGGGACGGGTGCGCACCAGGCCCCAGGCCAGCAGGCTGTCGGCATTGTCGCG
>JBMOEP010000171.1:0-5164 GCA_049314675.1 Phenylobacterium sp. | reverse complement strand
GCCGCCGGCACGGACCCCGCTGACCCGCGGCTGGCGCCCGGGCGGACGGAGGACCTGTCGGGCCTGCCGCCGGCGGTCATCGCCACCGCCGGTTTCGATCCCCTGGTCGACCAGGGCGAGGCCTATGCCCGGCGCCTGGCCGCGGCCGGGGTGCCTGTGGACTACCGGCGCTATGACAGCCTGGTCCACGGCTTCACCGCCTTCGGCGGCGTGATCCCGGCGGCGCGGACGGCCTGCGCAGAGATCTGCGCCCTGGCCGCCGCCCGTCTTTCCCGAGACTCCTGAAAGGACTGACCCATGCGTGCGCTCGTCGTCGAGGAACTGGCCGCGGAATACGCCGGTTGCCGGGTCAAGGACCTGCCGGACCCGACCCCCGGTCCGGGAGAGGTGCTCATCAAGGTCCGCGCCGGGGCGGTGAACTTCCCCGACCTGATGCAGACCCGGGGCGAGCACCAGCACAAGCCGCAGGTTCCCTTCACCCCGGGCATGGAGCTGGCCGGGGACGTGTTGGCCGTGGGCGAGGGCGTCACCGCCTGGAAGCCCGGCGACGCCGTGGTCGGCGGCTCGCGGACGGGTGCCTTCGCCGAGTACGCCATCAGCCCGGCTGCCGCCCTGCACCGTAAGCCCGAGGCCCTGACCTACGGCCAGGCCGCCGGCTACCAGGTCTGCTACCTGACCGCCTGGGTCGCCCTGGTCCGCCGGGCCCAGGTCCAGCCGGGCGAGTGGGTCCTGGTGCACGGTGCAGCCGGGGGCACGGGCCTCGCGGCCGTGGACCTGGCGAAGCACCTGGGCTGCCGGGTCATCGCCGCCTCGGCTTCGGACGCCAAGCTGGCCGTGATCGAAAAGGAATACGCCCCCGACGCGGTGGTCAACGTCTCCAGGGGCTTCAAGGACCGGGTCAAGGAGATCACCGGCGGTCGCGGCGCCGACGTGATCTACGATCCCGTCGGCGGCGACGTCTTCGACGAGAGCGTGCGCTGCATCGCCTTTGATGGACGGATCCTGTCGATTGGATTCACCTCGGGCCGGCTGCCGGTGCTGCCGGTCAACTACGCCCTGATCAAGGGCTTCTCGGTCATGGGGGTCCGGGCCGGCGAATACGGCCGGCAATTCCCCGACAGGGGCCGCGAGAACAACGCGGCGATCTGGAAGCTGGCCGCCGAGGGCGCCATGCGCCCGCGGGTCGACCGGGAGTTCCCCCTGGACGGCTGGCGCGAGGCCTTCGACACCCTGGCCGAGCGCACCGTGGTGGGAAAGACCATCATCCGCCCCGACCTTTGAGGCCCGGTTCCGACCCTTCTGCCCTGGTTGCCATTGACAGGGGCCCGGGCATCCCCTATTCCCCGCGCCTCGTTTTCTCCCGGAGCTGGTCCCGTGAAGCGCACCTTTCAGCCCTCCCGTCTCGTGCGTGCGCGCCGTCACGGCTGGCGCGCCCGCATGGCCACCAAGAACGGCCGCAAGGTCGTCGCCCGCCGCCGGGCCAAGGGTCGCAAGCGCCTGACCGCCTGAAGGCGCGAAACCTGCAGCCCCCAGGGCCCCTCCGGATGGAGGAACCCGCCTCCCCCATGGAACGTCTCAAGACCCGGCCGGGCTTTCTCGCCGCCGCCAAGGGCCGCGCCTGTGCGCGCGGCGCCGTACTCCTGCAGGTGCGCGAGCGCCAGGATGGTGATGCCCGAATCCGGGTGGGCTTCACGGCCACCCGCCGGATCGGCGGGGCGGTCGTCCGCAACCGGGCCAAGCGCCGGCTGCGGGAGGCCGCACGGCGGCTCGTCCCCGACTTTGGACGTCCCGGCTGCGACTATGTTCTGATCGCCAGGGGCGGTGCGCCGACCCGTCCTTGGGACCGCCTGCTTGACGATGTGAAAAGCGCGCTGATAAGCCTCGCGACCGAAGGCGGCCCCCCCGCCCGCGCGCCTGACAGCGCCCCCTCTCCAACAGACTGAGCGCGCGCCCGAATGCCCGACAATACGAACCGCAACACCGTGATCTTCGTGGTCCTGTCGATGGTCCTGCTGTTTGGCTACCAGGCCCTGGTCCTCGGTCCCCAGAACCGGCAGCGCGATGCCGAACTCAAGGCCCGTGAGACCCCTGCGGCTGCACAGGTCTCACCGGGCGCCGGGGCTCCCGCCCTGGCTGGCCCGGCCGCGCCGGTCTTCGTGACCCGGGAGGCCGCCATGGCCGGGACGCCGCGGATCGTGGTGGACACCCCGGCCTTGCAGGGTTCGATTTCCCTTCGCGGTGGGCGCATCGATGATCTCTTCCTGCGCGACTACCGGGTGGACGTGGACCCGAAGTCGCCGCCCGTGGAGCTCCTGCGCCCTGAAGGCGTCCAGGACGCCTGGTTCGCGGATTTCGGATGGACGGGCTCCAACCTGCCGGGCCTGCCTGGTGCCAGCGCCCTGTGGACCCAGGTCCAGGGCGACCGACTGTCGCCCGGCCGTCCCGTGCTGCTGCGCTACGACGCCGGCCAGGGCCTGGTCTTTACCCGACGGATCGAGGTCGACGACCGCTTCATGTTCACCGTGACCGACACGGTGGCCAACAGCCTCCCCGGCCCCGTCACCATCGCCCCTTACGCCTCGGTCCAGCGCCGCGGCGCGCCCGCCGTCCCCGCCGCCAACGCCCATGAGGGTGCCGTAGGCGTGATGGATGGCGTCCTGGAGATGCTGAAATACAAGCAGCTCAAGAAGGACGGCGAGAAGGTCTTCAAGGCGACCGGTGGATGGCTGGGGGTGACCGACAAGTACTGGCTGGCGGCTGTGGTCCCCGAGCAGAAGGAGGCGGTGAACGCCGCCTACCGCGCCACGTCGGTTTCGGGCCTGGACATCTACGAAGCCAACTTCGTCGCCAACCCGCGGGTCGTCCAGCCTGGCGGCACCTACACCCACGTCAGCCGCCTGTTCGCGGGCGCGAAAACCCTTCCGGTGCTGCGGGCCTACGAGACGTCGCTCGGCATCCCGCGGCTGCAGGATGCGGTGGACTGGGGGCGGCTCTACTTCCTGACCAAGCCGATCTTCTGGCTGCTGGAGGTCTTCTTTGGCTTCCTGAACAACTTTGGCCTGGCCATCCTGGCCCTGACCGTCGTTGTCCGCCTGCTACTCTTCTATCCGGCGAACCTGTCCTTCGAGTCGCTGACCAAGATGAAGAAGGTCCAGCCGCAGGTTGAGGACCTGAGGGCGCGCCTGAAGGACGACCCCCAGCGCCAGCAGCAGGAGCTGATGCGCCTCTACCAGTCGGAGAAGATCAACCCGCTGATGGGCTGTCTGCCCATGCTGGCGACCATCCCGGTCTTCCTGGCCCTGTTCAAGGTCCTGTCGGTGTCCATCGAGATGCGACACGCGCCATTCTACGGCTGGATCCGTGACCTCTCGGCCCGGGATCCCACGACGATCTTCAACCTGTTCGGCCTGATCCCCTTGGACCCGGCGACCCTGCCCTATATTGGCGGCCTGCTGAACGGGCCCCTGCATATCGGTGTCTGGCCCCTGGCCTATGGCTTCACCCAGTGGCTATCCATGAAGCTGAGCCCCCCGGCGCCGGATCCCATGCAGCAGAGGTTGATGGAGCTGATGCCGGTGATCTTCACCTTCATCATGGCCCCGTTCGCTGTCGGCCTGATGATCTACTACACGTGGAGTAACGTCCTCACGATCCTCCAGCAGTACGTCATCATGCGGAAGTACGAGGTGGAGAACCCCATCGACGACTTCCTCGCCCGGATAAAGGCGCGGAAGGCTGCCGGGTGAGCCTGGAGGGCGCGCCAACGCCGGATGAGGAGGCCTTTTCGGACGAGGCGATCGAGACGGCACGCGTACTGTTCGCCCGTCCCGCCGTCTTCCTCATGGGCGCAGTCTCGGTGGACGGCCTGCCGGCCCCGGACCTTCCCGAGGTGGCCTTCGCCGGCCGCTCCAACGTGGGCAAGTCCTCCCTGATCAACGGCCTGGTCGGCCAGAAGCACCTGGCCCGGGCGTCGAACGAGCCAGGGCGCACCCGGGAAGTGAACTTCTTCGTGGTCGACGAACGGGTCCGGTTGGTGGACCTGCCCGGCTATGGCTGGGCCAGGGCGGGCAAGGGCGAGGTCAAGAAGTTCCAGGCCCTGGGGCGAGACTACCTGCGCGGCCGGCCCAACCTGCGCCGGGCCTACCTGCTGATCGACGCCCGCCATGGCCTGAAGGACGTGGACGAGGAGCCCATGGCGGCCTTTGACCGGGCGGCGGTTTCCTATCAGGTGATCCTGACCAAGGCCGACAAGCTCAGGCCCGCCGAGGTCGAGGCCGTCCGCGCCCAGACCGAGGCCCGGATCGCCAAGCGGCCCGCCGCCTTCCCGGGTGTCATCGCCACCTCCTCGGAAAAAGGGACCGGCCTGCCGGAACTGCGCGCTGCCATCGCAAAGGCCTGCGGGATCGGGGACTCGCCTGACGCCCCGTGAGGCGGCATAGACACCTCTCGCACGCAGAGGACGACGGGAGACCCCCATGCTCGACACTTCAGGACGCACCCTTTTCGACGAGGACCTGGCAATCTTCCGGGGGCAGGTCCGCAAGGTCTTCGCCCAGCACCTGACGCCCCACCTGGACCGGTGGGAGGAAGAAGGCGTCATCGACCGGGCCTTCTGGCTGGCCTGTGGCGATGCGGGCCTGCTCTGCCCCCAGGTCCCTCAAGCCTACGGTGGCCTGGAGCTGGACTACCGCTACAACGCCGTGATCGGCGAGGAGCTGACCTATGCCGGCTCGACAGCGGGCATCACCCTGCAGTCGGACATCGTGGTCCCCTATGTCATCCACTATGCAAGCGAGGCGCTGAAGCAGGCCTGGCTGCCGAAGATGGTGTCGGGCGAGGCCATCTCCGCCATTGCCATGACCGAGCCCGGCGCGGGCTCGGACCTGCAGGGGGTGCGGACCACCGCCCGCCGGGACGGCGACGACTATGTGATCTCGGGGTCCAAGACCTACATTACCAACGGCCAGAGCGCCGACATCGTCGTCGTCGTGGCCAAGACCGACCCGGACAAGGGCTCAAAGGGCATCTCCCTGATCCTGGTGGAGGCAACCCGCGAGGGCTTCCGGCGCGGGCGCAACCTGGACAAGATCGGCCAGAACTCGGCCGACACCTCCGAGCTCTTCTTTGACGACGTCCGGGTTCCTGCCGGCAACCTGCTGGGCCA
>JBMOEP010000170.1:0-5187 GCA_049314675.1 Phenylobacterium sp. | reverse complement strand
CCGCCGAGGCCATCGCCGCCCGGGCATCAAAGGCCGACCCCCACGCCCGGGACAGCCTCTCACGCCATGCCGAGCGCCTCGCCCGGGGCCTGGCTTCGGTGGTCAACCTGCTCGATCCCGGTGCCATTGTCCTGGGCGGAGGCCTGGGGGGAATGCCTGGGCTGGCGGAAGGACTTGCCGATCGCATCCGGCCGCATGTCTTCAGCGATGACTGGCGATGCGAGATCCTGCGCCCCCGCTTCGGCGACTCCTCGGGGGTGCGCGGCGCGGCCTGGCTCTGGGACCGGTGAAGGCACTCTGCCGCGACTGCCTGTCCCCGGGTCCGTCCGTGGCGCGCTGCGCGGCCTGTGGTTCGCCCAGGATGCTTCGGCATCCTGAACTTGGGGACCTGTCGATCGCACATATCGACTGCGACGCCTTCTACGCCTCGGTGGAGAAGCGCGACCGGCCGGAACTCCGCGACCAACCGGTGATCGTGGGCGGCGGGCGGCGGGGGGTCGTGACGACCTGCTGCTACATCGCCCGGACCTTTGGCGTCCGTTCGGCCATGCCCATGTTCAAGGCCCTCGCCGCCTGTCCCCGAGCTGTGGTTCTGCCACCCGATTTCCCAAAGTACCGGGCGGAAAGCCGGCGGCTGATGGGCATGATGCGCGACCTGACGCCCCTTGTTCAGCCCCTGTCGCTGGATGAGGCCTGGCTTGACCTGTCCGGGACCGAACGGCTGCACGGCGCTCAGCCGGCCCTGACCCTGGCGCGTCTCCAGTCGCGGATTGAGGCAGAGACCGGACTCACCGTCTCGGTAGGCCTGGCCCCCAACAAGTTCCTCGCCAAGATCGCCTCGGACCTCGACAAGCCACGGGGCTTTTCGGTGATTGGTGCCGTCGAGGCCGAGACCTTCCTGGCAGAGAGATTGGTCCGCCTCTTGCCCGGGGTGGGTCCGGTGATGGCTCGGGACCTTGAACGGGCGGGCTTCGAGCGGATCGGCCAGATCGCCCGGGCCGAGCCGAAGGCGCTGGCAGCGCGCTTTGGCGATTTCGGCCTGCGCCTTCACGCCATGGCCCATGGCCGGGACTCCCGGGGCGTCGACCCGGGCCAGGTGCGCAAGTCGATCAGCGCGGAGACCACATTCGAGGTCGACCTGAGCGATCCGGTGGATCTCGACGGCCAGCTGGTGCACCTGGCGGAGAGGGTAGCCCGGCAGGCCCGGGCTGCAGGCCAGGCGGGCAGGGTCGCCACCCTCAAGCTAAAGGACCCTGAATTCCGCACGCTGACCCGGCGCCGGACCCTGGTGTCCCCGACCCAGACTGCACGGACCCTGATCGCCGCCGCCCGCGATCTCCTCGCCTTGGAACTTGCGTCAGGGCCCCCACGCAGGGCTTTTCGGCTGATCGGCGTGGGACTTTCAGATCTTTCAGCACCCACTGATGCAGGCAACGACCTCTTTGGCGAGGACGATGCACGATCTCTGGCTGCGGAACGCGCCGCGGACTCGATCCGGGCGCGATTCGGGCCGGCGATCCTGAACCCTGCCCGAAGTCTGGAACGCAAGCCGCGACCGTAGACGGATCGCCCAGCGCAGGTCCATCGGTCGAGGGAAGTGTGGAAAACTGAGGCACGAGGTCCGCGAGCAGCGCGGCGATGGCGCTATGCCCCTTTCATTCCTGAGGGGTTGGCATATCTAATCGAAGTCTGAGGGGGGCCGTCGGGCGGCGCCCGAGGAGTGGATCTGGATGGCCGAACGCAAGCAGGGGGATCAAGGGACGGGCGATCGCTCTGCGGTGATCACCCAGACCAAGACCCGTACCCAGCGGCCGTCAATGTACCGGGTGCTGATCCTGAATGACGACTACACGCCTATGGAGTTCGTGGTCTACGTTCTGGAGCAGTATTTCCATAAGTCGCGGGAGGAGGCCACGCAGATCATG
The DNA here is from genome assembly GCA_049314675.1 of Phenylobacterium sp. GTDB lineage: Bacteria > Pseudomonadota > Alphaproteobacteria > Caulobacterales > Caulobacteraceae > Phenylobacterium. Next base: position 3,262 of record JBMOEP010000170.1, on the reverse strand, counting down.
CTGCACGTCCACCAGACGGGCGTCGGGATCTGCGGGGTCTATACCTACGAAGTTGCAGAAACCAAGGTGGCGCAGGTGATAGACACCGCGCGCCGCCATCAGCACCCACTCCAGTGCACAATGGAAAAGGACTAGCGACCGTGCCGTCATTCTCGCGCCAGCTCGAAGAGTCCCTGCATAGGGCCGTGGCCCTGGCCAACCAGCGCAGCCACGAATATGCCACCCTTGAGCATCTGCTCTTGTCGCTCACCGAGGACGAGGACTCCATCGGGGTCATGAAGGCCTGCGACGTCGACCTTGGCGTGCTCAAGACGACACTCACCAACTATGTCGACAACGAACTCAAGTCCCTGGTGGTCGATGACGGCGAGGACGCCAAGCCTACGCCGAGCTTCCAACGGGTGATTCAGAGGGCCGTCATCCACGTCCAATCATCCGGACGCGAGGACGTGACCGGAGCCAATGTGCTGGTCGCCATCTTCTCGGAGCGGGAAAGCCACGCCGCCTATTTCCTGCAGGAGCAGGACATGACCCGTTATGATGCGGTGAACTACATTGCGCACGGGATCGCCAAGAAGGCAGGTGCCACCGAGGCCAAGCCGGTCAAGGGTTCGGAAGACGAAGAAAAGGCCGCCGTCAAGACGGGTGGAGAAGCCCTCGACGCCTACTGCGTGAACCTCAACGAGAAGGCGAAGCAGGGTAAGGTCGACCCGCTGATCGGACGCTCCGCAGAGGTCGAGCGCTGCATCCAGATCCTTTGCCGCCGGACCAAGAACAATCCGCTCCTGGTGGGGGATCCCGGCGTCGGCAAGACCGCCATCGCCGAGGGCCTGGCCCGAAAGATCATCAACAAGCAGGTGCCGGAGGTCCTGGCCGGCTCGACCATCTTCTCCCTCGACATGGGTTCCCTCCTGGCGGGAACCCGCTACCGCGGCGACTTCGAGGAGCGGGTGAAGCAGGTGGTCAAGGAACTGGAAAACCACCCCGACGCCATCCTGTTCATCGACGAGATCCACACGGTGATCGGTGCCGGCGCCACCTCAGGCGGCGCCATGGACGCCTCGAACCTGCTGAAGCCGGCCCTGGCCTCGGGCTCCCTGCGCTGCATGGGCTCGACCACCTACAAGGAGTTCCGTCAGCACTTCGAGAAGGACCGCGCCCTCGTCCGCCGGTTCCAGAAGATCGACGTGAACGAGCCAACGATCGAGGACACCATCAAGATCCTCAAGGGGCTGAAGACCTACTACGAGGAGTTCCACAAGCTCCGCTACACCAACGACGCCATCAAGGCGGCTGTGGAACTGTCCGCGCGCTACATCACGGACCGCAAGCTTCCTGACAAGGCCATCGATATCATCGATGAGGCCGGTGCCGGCCAGATGTTGCTGCCCGAGAGCCGTCGCAAGAAGGTGATCGGCATAAAGGACGTCGAGGCCGTCGTGGCCAAGATCGCCCGCATCCCGCCAAAGTCCGTGTCCAAGTCCGACACAGAGTCCCTGCTCCAGCTGGAGGCCGACCTGAAGCGGGCCGTCTACGGCCAGGAAGACGCCATCGAGCAGTTGTCGGCCGCCATGAAGATGGCCCGGGCCGGCCTGCGCGATCCGACCAAGCCGATCGGCTGCTACCTGTTCTCGGGCCCGACCGGCACGGGCAAGACCGAAACGGCCCGCCAGCTGTCCTCGACCCTCGGGATCGAACTCCTGCGGTTCGACATGAGCGAGTACATGGAGCGCCACACGGTCAGCCGGCTGATCGGGGCACCGCCCGGATATGTCGGCTTCGACCAGGGCGGCCTGCTGACCGACGCCGTCGACCAGCATCCGCACTGCGTGGTCCTCCTGGACGAGATCGAGAAGGCCCACCCGGACGTCTTCAACATCCTGCTCCAGGTCATGGACCATGGCGTGCTGACGGACGCCAACGGCAAGAAGGTCGACTTCCGGAACGTGGTCCTGATCATGACCACCAACGCCGGCGCCTCGGACGCCCAGCGAAATGCCATCGGGTTTGGCCGCGGCAAGCAGGAGGACGAGGTCGATGAGGCCCTCAAGCGGCTCTTCACCCCCGAGTTCCGCAACCGCCTCGACGCCGTCGTCCAGTTCCGCCCGCTCACGCCGGAGGTCATCCGCCAGGTCGTGGTCAAGTTCGTCATGCAGCTGGAGGGCCAGCTGGCCGACCGGAACGTGACGATCGAGACGACGGACGAGGCGGCGGACTGGCTGGCCAAGAACGGTTTCGACGAACTCTACGGTGCCCGGCCCCTGGGCCGCGTTATCCAGGAGCACATCAAGAAGCCCCTGGCCGACGAGATCCTGTTTGGGCGGCTTGTCCGCGGCGGACACGTCAAGGTGGTCCTGCGCGATGGCAAGATTGGTTTCGACATCGAGGGCGAGAAGCGCGTGCCCGGCGCACCGGTCATCGAGACGCCCCGCAAGGGTCGCTCCCCGGCGCCCGAACTGGCGGACTGATCTGCCAGAGAGCGCCGGTCAGCTGATCTTGGCGGCGATGAGACGGGCGAGCTCAGCGAGCTCGTCCGGGTTCGCCATCCCGCCGGCCGCATGACGGCCAAGGGGCGCTGCCTCCCACCTGGGGATGATGTGGAAGTGCAAGTGGTAGACGGTCTGGCCGGCTGGGCCGCCGTTGAACTGGGTGACGACCAGGCCATCCGGTGAGAGGGCCGTGCGCACCGCCCTGGCTACGCGCTGCACCGCCAGGATCAGGGGTGCCAGCCGTGCAGGATCCTCCTCAAGCAGGTTGCGGGCATCGGAATGCTTGGGGATGACCAGGGTGTGACCCCGGCTCTGGGGAAAGACATCCATGAAGGCAAAGGCATGCTCGTCCTCGAACACCCGGGCGCAGGGCGCATCGCCCCGCAAGATCTTGGCGAAGATGTTGCCCGGATCGTAGGCACCCTCGAGGCTCATGTCGGTCTCCCCTGTCTGACAGCCGCTGGATAGCACGCGCGTGGTCAGGCGTCTCCCGACTGGCGGAAGGGGGAAAAGGCCTCGGAGAGCCATTCCATCTCCTCCTCCACGGCCTGCATCTCCCGCCGAAGATAGTCCTCAACGGGGCTGCGCAAGGCGGGATCGGCAATGAAGTGGGCCGAGTGAACTGGTGCTGGCAGGTAGCCCCGGGCGATCTTGTGCTGCCCCTGGGCACCGGCCTCGACCCGGGCCAGACCCTTGCCGATCGCCCACTCGATAGCCTGGTAATAGCAGAGCTCAAAATGCAGGAAGGGCACGTCCTCGACGCAACCCCAGTT
>JBMOEP010000169.1:0-5205 GCA_049314675.1 Phenylobacterium sp. | reverse complement strand
GGAAGTCGACGTAATGCGGCAGCTTCAGATGCTGGACGAAGCCCGAGGCCTCGACATTGTCGGAGTGGTAGAGGACGAATTCCTCGTCCTGCACCGGTGCATCGGCGTCTTCGCCAACCTCGCCGCGCCGAAGGGCGCGATCGACAATGGCCATGCTCATCGCCTTGCGTTCACTGTGTCCGAAGGCCAGCCCGTAACCGCGTGTAAACTGCGGGGCCTTCTGGGCGGAACCGGCGAACCCGGAGAGCATCTGGCACTCGGTCAGGGTGACTTCACCGATCTCGATCGGAAAGCCCAGTTCTTCCGGGATGAACTCCACGGCGACTTCGCCGAGGCGGATTTCACCGCAAAGCGGGTGCGTCGATCCCCAACCGCGCTGGGAGGAATAGGCCAGGCTGAGAAGGAATCCCTCGTCCCCCCGGGCCAGGGCCTGAAGGCGCTGGTCTCTCCCCGCCGGGAAGCTCATCGGCTCCCGCGTGAGATCGAAGGGCGCGTCATCGCCGGAGCGGACGTCATGCTCAAGAAGGTCCTCGTGCGCGAAGACGGATCCGATCGTGGGCATGGGCCAGGCCTGGGGTTCGTTCGCCAGGGGCGCCGGCTCAGGCGGCGCAGCGCCGTCGGCAGCAAGCCTGAAATCCAGAAGCCGGTGGGTGTAGTCAAAGGTCGGTCCCAGGACCTGGCCGCCTGGAATGTCCTTGAAGGCGGCCGAGATCCGCCGGCGGACATTCATCCGCTCCGTGTCCACAGGCTCTGACCCCCCAAAGCGAGGAAGTGTCGTGCGATAAGCCCTGACGAGGAAGATCGCTTCCGGCAGATCCCCCCCCGCCTGCTTGACGGCCAGGGCCGCAAGGTCGCGGTCATAACAGGAGCCCTCCGCCATCACGCGGTCCACGGCCAGGGAAAGCTGCTCACGGATCTGGGCCACCCCGACCTCTTCCACGGCCGGATCCCCGCGGCGTTCCTCAGCCAGCCACTGGTGGGCGTTCTCGATCGCCTTTTCGCCGCCCTTTACCGATACATAGGCCATCTTCAGGCTCCTTCAGTCTGGATTTGGAGTGAGCGCGGAAGTCCCATCAGGAGATCCCCTGACGCCAGGATGACATCGACGCCGAACTGGAAGGCGGAGTTGTTGTCAGCGACCTGCTCCCAGAAATCCCCGGGTAGCCCTTGGGGCGCGATGGTCCGCTCACCCTTGATGCCCGGCCCCTTGAGGCGGACAGATCGCCCGCCCTCCAGGTGAGGAACCTGGATCACCACGGTGGTGGAACGGTCCGGGTACTTGGCGTCGCCGGCATTGAACGCTGAGAGACGCGGCCCACCCTCGGGCTGGGTGACGAAGGCGAAAGCCGCTTCCTGGGTCTCGGACGTCAGGGGACATCCGCAGTGGAAGCGAAGCCAGGCTGGGGCCTCACCCGCGAGAACGCCAGCGTCCAGCCAGACAGGTGTCTCAAAATCCAGCAGCGTAAGGGCAATAGCGCCTGTGGCCCGCGCCAAGGGCGCTGGCGCCTCTGGAGCCTTGTTGAGCGCAACAGCGAGTCCGGGCCGCGCCACGGCGTCCATGATCGCCCTGAAAACAGTCTGGGAGTCGCGGACGGGGTCGGGAAAACCGGGGTGAATTCGCGAAAGATCGATACCGAGAGTCACTTCGATGGCTCCCTGTCCCGAACCAGCGTGAAGAAGTCGACGCGTGTCGCAGCCGCCTTTCGGGCAGCAAGCTGTCGCCGGGCTGCCTGGGCGATCTCCAGGGGCGCGATGACTTCGGCGCGGACCTGATCATGATGCGTCTCCGACTGCAGCATGGCGTCAAGGACGGCAGCGATTTCCGCATGCTTGCGGTTCCGGCCGGCCACGTAGGAAAGGCCGGTCTCACCCGTCGCAAGCCGCACGGCGGACCGGGTGACTGTCATTTCGCCAAGGTTGAACGGATCGCCAAGCCCCCCCATGCGCCCGCGGACCAGGACAAGGCCCGGCTCTGGTGGGCGAAGCAGGGTGTAGACCGGCTTCTCGAGCCTCTCCCAGGCAGCGGAGACCTCTGAAGCCTCCGCCTTGGCGAGTACCGCCATCCATTCTCGCCGCCCCTCTGAGGCAGCGATTTCCAATCCTGTGTCCGACACGAACCGCTTCTCCACCCAAGCCGTTTGTTGCATCAACTCATGTAGAAGGTTATCTAGCTGCTGAAGAAGTAACAACATCTGAAGTATGAAGCTTATTTGACGGACATAAAACTTGTCTAGACATCCAGAAACTAGCCGTTTTAATCCAGTACATGAGGCTGGCGGAATCAGTCTATGGAGGGCAATAATGCGAACTATTGAGCTCCAGATCGAAGAAAAACGCTTCATGCCGGGAGATAAACTGCCCACTGAGTACGAGTTATCACGGCAGTTTATGGTCAACAGGCACACGGTTCGTAGGGCTTTGTCGGACCTCCAGGAGAAGGGGGTCGTCGAATCGACGCAGGGCCGGGGCACGTTTGTCTGCCGCCGGCGTCAACCCGCCACCCTCCATCGGCGTCCCCGCTTCACCGAAGCCGTCTTGAACCAGGGTCGGCGTCCCGATTCCCGTCTGCTCCGTCTCGACGTGCGGGCCGCCAGTCCCATTGTCGCCAGCGAGCTGGACTTGCACCCTGGAGCGCCCGTCGTGTTTCTTGAGCGCCTGAGGATCGTCGATGACGAGCCGGTAGGACTGAGCCTGCACCACTTCAGCGCAGAGAGGTTTCCGGGCTTCCCGGAGATGTACCGGGTGCGCGGAACCATCACCCAGACCCTGATCGATAGCGGCGTTCCCGACTACACACGTCAGAAGACCCGGATTTCAGCTCGGATGTCGCAAGCGCGGGAGGCGGAGTTTCTCCGCCTGCCCCGTCACATTCCCTTGCTGGTTCAAAGGTACGTCAACGTCGACGGCCTGGGTCGCCCCCTCGAGTATGGCGAGTCCCTCAGTGGGGGCGAAGTCATGGTCGAGTTCACAGACCCCGCTCAATGAAGCCTCTGGAGATCCATCTTGGAGTACGCCCTCAGAAACGCTCGCATCGTCACACATGACGATGACTTCATCGGCTCGGTCCTGGTCAGGGATGGCCAGATCGCAGCCGTGGACCCAGGTCCGGGACAGGTCGGTGAAGACCTGGAGGGCGATATCCTCATGCCCGGGATCATCGACATCCATACCGACAACCTCGAGAAGCACTTTTTCCCCCGGCCGAACATCGACTGGTCGCCGGTCTCCGCGGCGGTGACCCACGATGCGGCCTGCCTGTCGGTGGGCGTGACGACGGTCTTCGATTCCCTCAGCATTGGATCCTTCAACGGATCCCCTGCCCGCGGGAAGGATAACCTGCGGGCCCTGACGGACGGTCTGATGCACGCTCGCGATACCGCCATGCTGAAGGCGGACCATCACCTGCATTGGCGGTGCGAGACGGCTTCAGACTCCCTGGAAGACTGGCTTAATGGCTTCGCAGATCATCCGATGGCCACCATGTTCTCGCTCATGGACCACACGCCGGGCCAGCGGCAGTACCGCAACCTCGGCAACTATCTGAAGAACTGGCGGGATCAGGGCCTGGACGAGGCGGCGGTCACCGCCCGGCTCGAGGAGTGCCGGGAGCGCCAGGGGCGAAATGCTGACGCCAATGCCCGTCTTGTGGCTGAAACCGCCCGAAACCGAGGGGCGGTGCTCGTCAGCCACGACGACGAGACGGCCGACCATGTCGACCGCGCTGCAGACCTTGGCGCAACGGTCGCGGAGTTTCCGGTGACACTGGAGGCGGCGGAACGGTCCCGCGCACGTGGCATGGTGGTGGTCATGGGCGGACCGAACCTTGTGCGTGGAGGTTCGTACTCCGGGAACGTCCAGGCCTCGGTCCTTGTGCGAGAGGGACTCCTGGAAGCCTTTGCCTCCGATTATGTCCCGCGCAGCCTGATTGAGTGCGCCTTCATCCTGAACCGGCCGGAGTTCGGCTGGTCGCTCTCGCAGGCGGTCCGGACCGTGACGGCGACGGCGGCGCGCGCTGCGGGGTTGAGCGACCGCGGGGTCGTCGCAGAGGGTCTCAGGGCGGACATGCTGCGCGTCAAGCCCGTCCAGGACCTGCCGATCCTTCGAGGGGTTTGGGCCCGAGGCGTGCGTGTGGCCTAGGCAAGATGAGGCTGGTCACCCTCAATACCTGGAAGAACGAGGGGGCCTATCCCCGACGGCTGGAACTGATGGCGGAGGGCCTCGCGAGCCTGGATCCTGACGTCCTCCTCCTCCAGGAGGTGTTCATCGGCGCGGGCTGGGATACAGCCGGATGGCTGGCGAGCCGGCTCGGGCTTCATGCCTGCACAGTTCCGGCGCGGCTGAAGGCCCGACCCCACAAGGGTACCCTGCAGGTTTGCGCCTCGGGAATGTCGATCCTCACGCGCTGGCCGACGACCGCAACGCATCATCAGCTCCCATCAGACCCCAGGGACGGCGAGCGGATAGCGATGTCTGTCGACAGCCCCGGGGGAGAGATCCGAATCCTGAACCTGCACCTGACCCACCTGCCTGGGCCGCAGGGCGATGACTTGCGCGCCCTGCAACTTGCCTCGGCGCTGGGATGGGCCCGGAGCGAGCCTTGCAGCCAGCTGATCGTCGGGGGGGACCTGAATGCTCCGGCATCCGCCCCCTGTCTTGGAGACCTCTGGGGGCGTTTGCTGCCGCCGCCGGAGATCGGATCCACTACCCATGGAGCCGGACCCGCGATCGATCACCTGGTCAGGATTGGCGGTGGCTTGCCCCAGGGGCGGCGCGTGCTCACGCACCCCGATGCCGAGGGCATCCTTCCCAGCGACCATTGCGGCCTGTTTGTGGAGTGGGACGACGGCCCTGCCCAGGTGGATCATCCCCCGGGCAGTTGAGACGCACCCTCGAGGACGGCGCCCTTCGCGGGCTGGGCGGGATTCGCCTGCTCTGAACGGACCTGATCCAGGCTGGCGCGGGCCTTGGCTTCCGCGTTGGGGTCCTTTCGGTTGCGGGCATCCATCAGGGCGGCGGTGGCTTCCATCTCGCGGACGACCAGAAGGTGGCGGTCGTCCGCCGCCTTGAAGGGACCCGTCTGCAGGGTCCGAAGGATACGTCGCTGCCGCTGGGCCTCGGCAGTGTCGCCGACCCCGTAGGACAGCATGAAGTCGCGGATCTTCGCCTTGAGGGCCGGGTCCAGGCCCTTGCGCCAGACCATGGGAT
>JBMOEP010000168.1:0-5206 GCA_049314675.1 Phenylobacterium sp. | reverse complement strand
TTCCGGTGATCGAGGAGGAACTCGACCGCCTGAACGAGAACCCGTTCGTCAGCGTCAACGCCGTCTTCCAGCCGGGCAAGGCGACCGGTGAGACGGACCTGGTGCTGCAGGCCACGGACCGGACGCCGGTGCGCGTCTATGCCGAGGTCGACAACCGCGGGTTCCGCCAGCTCGGCCTCTGGCAGTACGAGGCGGGGGTGAATTGGGGCAACGCCTTCGGTGCCGGTCACATCCTGTCCTACCAGCTGACACGGTCCTTCGAAGGCCGCTTCACCGCCCACTCCGCCAGCGGTGTCTTCGGCATCGCCCCGAAGAGCAAGCTCCTGGTCTTCGGGAGCCACTCCACTGTCCGGCCGAAGATCGCCGAGGGTTTCGACAATGTGGGCCATTCCGGCCAGGCCAGCGTCCGCTTCTCCCGCACCCTGCCGCGTCCGGCGGGCTTCAGCGGCAGCCTGCAGGTGGGTTACGACTACAAGTTCACCGACAACAATCTCGAGTTCGCCGGGATCGAGATCATCGACACGGCGATCGAGGTCCACCAGTTCCCGGTGAACCTGGTCCTCAACCTGACGGACAGTCTGGGACAGACCAGCCTCTCCAACGACCTGGTCTTCAGCCCGGGTGACCTTTCCGACAAGAACACCGACGCCGCCTTCGAGGCGCTCGTGCCCGGTGCCAAGGCCAACTACGTCTACGACCGCCTGTCCGTCACGCGGACCACCCGCCTGCCCCGCGACATGGTCTGGGTCCTCCGCGGCTCCGTCCAGGTGGCGACCGGCAACCTGCCGAACAGCGAGCAGTTGGGCGGCGGCGGATCCGGGAGTGCGCGCGGCTACTATTCGGACACGGCAGTGGGGTCGACAGGGGTGATCCTGAACACGGAGCTTCGCCTGGCGCCCTTCAGCCCCTCGGCCCTGGTCGGCCAGGCCCCGGCCTTCCGGGACAGCCTCCAGGTCGGAGTCTTTTATGACTTTGTCGATATCCAGCAGCCCGACCAGGTTCCGGGCGCCTCGCCCCCTGCACGACTGGAGAGCGTGGGCGTCCTCCTCAACTACTCCGCCGGCCGCAATGTCGACCTCGCGATTGACGGGGGCCTGCAACTCAGGCGGGGTCCCAACGAGACAAAGATGGGCGGCGTCGTCGCCATGTCTCTCAACGTCAGCTTCTAGGGAGCTCGGCGGAAGGGCGACGGGAGGATAGGATCATGGCAGACGCAGGTTCTCTCAATTCAGACCGGGTCCTCTATGCCCACCGGGTCCGCAGCGGCCTCGGCTGCGAAACTCCGGATCCGTCTGGCGCCGTTTCTGTGGAACGCCTTGAGGCGGCCGAGGTGGGGCATGTCGCCTTTGCGGCGCCCTGGGAGGTGGCGAGGGTCATGGACCGCTTTGCGGAGCGCAGGGGCTTTGCGATCCCGGGTCCCGACCTGGCTGAAGCGGGCGAAGCCAGGCGGGTGCCCCATGCCGTCCCGGAGGGGCTCTTCACCGCCCTTTGGGCTATTATCGATGGTGCCGGCGGTGGACGCTCGGCGCTTGAGTTCACACAGGCCACGGCGGGCCTCGGGAGCTATCTGGACCCGGGCTTCCGGGACACCCAGCTTGAGGTCAGCCGGAATTGGCCAGGCGTCGCCGACGCCGCCGCCCAGGGCTGGCCGGAGCCCTTCACCCTGGCCCAGCTGGCCTCTGGGCCTGCGGGGTCGCTGGCGTCAGAGTTCCGTGCACTGATTGTCGACAACGGCTTCGATCTCGAGGTGCTTGACCGGGACGCCCTGTCCCTGCGCGATCTCCCCGCGCCCCTCAACTATCTCAACGCCCGGATCCTGCAGGTCCACGACCTCTGGCACCTGGTGGGCGGATACCAGACCACCGGCCTGCACGAGATCGCCATCTCGGCCTTCCAGCTCGCCCAGTTCGGCCACGCCTATTCCGCCTGGGTCCTGGCCGTCACCCTGGCGTCAGCCTCCGTCGAACCGGTCCGGTACGGCGTGCTCTCCGGGGTCATCGCCGCCGCCTGGAGCCACGGGCGCGCCACCCCGCCCCTGCTGGGGGTGGACTGGCCCTCGGTCTGGGCGGAACCCATCGGGACCGTCCGGGAGCGCCTCGGCGTCACGGCCTTCGAGTCCCCCTGGCCCGCCGACCTGTTCGAACGGGCGGCCTGACCGCGCCCCGCCGTTGCCTCCGGCGGGCCGAGACCCTAGGTTCCGCTCGAGACGCTTGAGGGCGTCAGAAACATCAGAAACACAAGACCTGGAGGGTTTCCCCATGCTCGGCAGAATGCAGGACTGGCCGCTGACCGTTGACCGGATTCTGGATCACGCCAAGGCTTGGCACGGTGACCGGGAGATCGTCTCACGGTCCGTCGAAGGCCCCATCGTCCGCACCACCTATTCCGAGGTCCATGGCCGGGCCAAGCGCGTCTCCAGCGCGCTCAAGGCCCTGGGCATCCGCCATGGCGACCGGGTCGCCACCCTGGCCTGGAACACTGCCCGGCACCTCGAGGCCTGGTACGGCATCATGGGCATCGGCGCGGTCTGCCACACCCTGAACCCCCGCCTGTTTTCCGAGCAGCTGGTCTACATCATCAATCACGCCGAGGACCGGGTCATCTTCACGGACCTGACCTTCCTTCCGATCCTCGCCCAGATCCGCGACCAGATCCCGACGGTGAAGCACTTCATCGTGCTGACCGACGAGGCGCACATGACGGACGCGCTTCCCGGTGCCCTGGCCTACGAGACCCTGGTCGCCAGCCATTCCGAGGACTGCGCCTGGGGGGGCTTCGACGAGAATAGCCCGGCAGGCCTCTGCTACACCTCGGGCACGACGGGCAATCCCAAGGGTGTCCTCTACTCGCACCGCTCCAACTTCCTCCACACCCTGGTCACCGCCGGTGTGGACGTGATGGGTATGGGGGCGACCGAGACGGTTCTGCCGGTGGTGCCCATGTTCCACGCCAACGCCTGGGGCATCGCCTTCTCGGCCCCCGCCGTGGGCGCCAAGCTGGTCATGCCGGGTCCGAAGCTGGACGGCGCCTCCGTCCATGAGCTCCTGGAGTCCGAGAAGGTGACCTTCTCGGCCGCCGTGCCGACCGTCTGGCAGATGCTCCTGACCCACCTGCGCCAGACGGAGGGCAAGCTGACCTCCCTCAAGCGGGTGGTCATCGGCGGGTCCGCCGTGCCGGAGGCCATCGTCCGGGGCTTCCGCGACGAGTTCGGGGTCGACGTCACCCACGCCTGGGGCATGACCGAGACCTCGCCCCTTGGCACCCTCGCCAATCCTTCGGCCAGGGTCGCGGAGATGGACGAGGAGGCCCAGCTGAAGTTCAAGCTGAAGCAGGGCCGTCCCCCCATCTGCATCGACCTCAAGCTGGTCGATGACGAGGACAAGGTCCTGCCGCACGACGGCGCGACCTTTGGCCGCCTGATGGTGAAGGGCCCCTTCGTGGTCGGCCAGTACTTCAAGGGTGATGGGGGAGACGTCCTCGACACCGACGGCTTTTTCGACACCGGCGATGTCGCGACCATTGACGCGTACGGCTACATGCAGATCACCGACCGCTCGAAGGATGTCATCAAGTCCGGCGGCGAGTGGATCAGCTCCATCGAGATCGAAAACATCGCGGCGGGCCACCCCAAGGCCGAACTCGCCGCCGTGATCGGCGTGGCCCATCCCAAGTGGGACGAACGGCCCCTGCTGCTGGTCAAGCTCCGCCCAGGCGAGACAGGGACCAAGGAAGAGTTCCTGAAGTTCCTCGAGGGCAAGATCGCCAAGTGGTGGACGCCGGACGACGTCGTCTTCGTGGATGACATTCCCCTGGGAGCCACCGGCAAGATCGACAAGAAGCTGATCCGCCTGCGCATGGCGGACTACCGGCTGCCGACGGCGGGCTGAGTTCAGGGCCTGGCGGCGGAGTCTTGATCTCGATCAAGGCGCCGCCGTCTCCGGCAGGCAGGATGACGGGGTCAGAAGGAGTGATCCCATGCCCCATCTTCCCCTCGCCGAGCAGGCCTATCTGCTGGTCGCCTTCAGCGCCTTCGCCATCTTCATGCTGGCGCTGGGCGGGGTCTCAATCCCCATCATGCTGAGCCGCAAGGACCCGAAGCCCCGGAGCTGATCCTCAGGGGCGGCGGTAGGTCGCCGCCGGGCGGGGTTCGCCGTCGCAGGTCAGGACTCCCCGGCGCACCAGGTCGATGGCGTGCCCGAGCAGGGAGTTCGCCGCCGCCGGGTGCAGGCGCTTGTCCACCGCGGCGTACATCTCCGGCACCATGTCGGCGATCCGGCCAACGCCCCTGTCCACGCAGGCCAGGAACTGGGCCTCGCGGCCCCGCCTGTGCGCGACGTAGGCCGCGATAAAGGGTGCAACGTCCGTGATCGGCGGTCCGTGTGTCGGCCACAGGGTGTCGAATCCACGGTCCGCGACCTTCTGCAGGCTCTCCATGTAGGCGGTCATGTCGCCCCCCGGCGGCGAGACCACCGTGGTCGACCAGCCCATGATGTGGTCGCCGGAGAACAGGGCGTTCTCCTCGTGAAGGGCATAGCAGATGTGATTGAGGGTGTGGCCGGGGGTGGCGACCGCCTCCACGGTCCAGCCGGGGCCACGGATCACCTCGCCGCCGCGGATGACGATCTCGGGGCGGAAGCCCTCGTCCTCGTCGGCCTCGACGACAATGCCGTCCGCCGCGCCGATCCGGGAGGGCGGGCAGCCGTGGATCCGCGCACCTGTCCGGGCCTTGAGGGGCGCGGCGAGGGGGGAGTGGTCGGCATGGTGGTGGGTGATCAGGATGTCGGTGATGGTCTCGCCCGCCGTGGCGGCGAGGATGGCCTCGAGGTGGTCGTCCAGGTCCGGGCCGGGGTCGATGACCGCCACCTGTCCCCTGCCGATGATGTAGGTGCCCGTACCCAGGAAGGTGAAGGGGCCGGGGTTGTTCGCCACCACGCGGCGGATCAGGGGCGAGACCTGGTCGCAGGCGCCGTACTCGAAGGTGATATCCTTGACGAAGGGGATCATGGCCAGGCTCACAGGGGTCGCGGGAGGACGGACGACAGGTCATAGCCTGCGCCGGCGGCGAGGGCGACCAGGGACTCCCGGTCATGGTCCCCGGCCCGCAGGGACCCCAGGGCCCAGGCGGTGACCGAGCGCGTCCCGGACCGGCAGTAGGCCAGCACAGGGTCCGGCGAAGTGGCGACAGCGGCGAAGACGGCGTCGGCGG
>JBMOEP010000167.1:0-5249 GCA_049314675.1 Phenylobacterium sp. | reverse complement strand
GTGACCAGCTCCAACACCGTGGCCGGACAGGTGGCGGCGGGCTCGGGGGTCGGGCCCCAGGCCGGGGGTTACGTCCTGGGCATCGTCAAGGCCTACACCACAAGGGTGGGCGAGGGCCCCTTCCCCACCGAGCTGCACGACGAGATCGGCGCCCGGCTGGGCGACCGCGGGCACGAGTTCGGCACGGTCACCGGCCGGCCCCGTCGCTGCGGCTGGTTCGATGCGGCCCTGGTCCGCCAGTCGATCCGCGTCGGCGGCGTCGAGGGCATTGTCCTGACCAAGCTGGACGTCCTCGACGGGATCGAGACCCTGAAGATCTGCACCGGCTACACCCTCGACGGCCAGCCCTTCGACTACCTGCCCGCCGGCCTGCGCGACCAGGCCCGCCTGGTCCCGGTCTACGAGGAGATCGAGGGCTGGACCGACAGCACCGAGGGCGCCCGCTCCTGGAAGGACCTGCCCGGCGCGGCGGTGAAGTACGTCCGCCGGATCGAGGAACTGGTCGGCGCCCCCGTGGCCCTGTTGTCCACCAGTCCCCAGAGGGACGACATCATCATGATGCGGGATCCGTACCTGGACTGAGGCGGGCGCCTTGGCCGGGAACCGAGCCCTCGGAAGCCGCCGCCCTGGGTGACGGCACGCGCAGATGGGTGGTGAAGAACCGGGTCACCTCCCGGTCGAAGGTCTCGTGGAAGGCCGCCCTGTCAAAGCTGGGCGTCGGCGCGCAGATCGCCGGCGCAAAGAGCTTCAGCTGGGCCGAACAGGGCGGCATGAAGTCGTAATGGCCAGCACCTTCGACCCGAAAGAACTCCGGCGGCTTCGGCAAGGCGGCTCTCACGGGCTCCGCATAGCTCGGCGCCGGCAGGATCTGGTCTGCGCCAGCCTGCCACAATTGGACAGGCTGGGTCACCTTGGTCAGGCCCTTGCCGGCAAAGGTGAAGCCAAGGGCAGGCGCAGCGATCACAAGGGCCTTCAGCCGCGGATCCCGCTGGATCACCAGGGCGTCCCGGGCGGGCGGACTTCCGGTCGCGGATTGCGGGGCGACCAGACGGCAGTCGAAATAGTCGGGATGGGAGCGGCAGTGTTCGACCACCCGGGTCATGTCCGGCTCCCCGCCAGCTGCCGCCAGCATGGTGAACCCGCCGGCCGAATATCCGAAGGCACCGATCTGCTTGGCGTCGATCCCGCCCCGGCCCTCCCACGCGGTCAGCATGTAATCGATCAGCACAGAGACCTGGCGCGTTCGCCCGCCCAGGTCGGTCGCCCGGCTCTGGTCGCGCCAGTTGTCGCCCGTATGGGTCAGGGTGACGACGACAAAGCCCGCCTGGGCCAGGGCCTCGGCAGTGCCGAGGTGGCTTCGGAAATCCCCTCCCGTTCCGTGAGAGATGACGATCAAGGGGCGAGGCGCCGCCACCATTCCAGATGGGCGCCACACACCCGCTTCGATGTCGGGCTGATCGCCGTCGGGGACCAGGAATCGAGTGAAGTCGACAGAGTCGCGAACCGCCGCCGCGGTCTTCTGTGGGATGGCCGGGGCCATACTCGGAATGGAGCAGGCCGCTGCCGCCAGGGCGGCGGCGGCAAGCGTCGCCAGGGATAGGGCGGAGAGTGGGCGTGTGCGTATGGACATGCTGGGGGCTTTCGAGAAGAAGAAGATATTGGCCTTGGACCGTGCGGCCTCCCGTTCCGCCAGCGACGATGGGCGAATGGGCGAGTGGGTTCGCCGGCTGGCGAGCGGTCCCGCCCCCCGGGACGCCGAGGACAGGAGACTGAGATGTCGTGGGCCTGGGCAAGGGCGGTCTTGCAGCGTCCGGCGGTGATCAGCTTGGTCGTATCCACCGCCTGCGGCCTGGCGCTTGGCGTCCTGGGCCCTTTCGGCAGCTATCTCAGCGGCTCGCTCGGCGTGCGGATCGGCTACTGGCTGGTCTGTGTCTGGGCCGGAACCCTGACCTTCGCGATCGGCGTGCCGGCCCTGGCGCGGTGGGCGCAGGCCCGAGGCCTGGCCACCTGGATCTGGGCGCCCCCCGCCGTCGCCCTCCTGACCCTGCCGCCGGCCACCCTTAGCCGGCTCCTCGCCCTGAAGCTCTGGCCGGTCGTCGGCCGGGTTTCGGTGGCGGAGTGGTTTGGCCAGTGTCTGGCGATCAGCGCGATCGCGACGGCGGTCATCCTCTGGGTGACCCGAAGGCGGGTCACGCCGGCGCCCGCAACGGATCCGACTTCAGCGGACCCGCGGGACCGCCTGTCGCCCCGCCTCGGGCGCACTGTCCTCTGCCTGCAGGTGGAGGACCATTATGTACGGGTGCACACATCTCAGGGCTCGACCCTGGTTCTGATGTCCCTGTCCCAGGCCATCGCCGGCCTGAAGGATATCGAAGGGGTACAGACTCACCGGTCCTGGTGGGTGGCGCGCGCCGCCATAACCGGCGTGGTCGAGGATGGCCGCAACCTGCGCCTTCAGCTGGTGGGTGGCCTGGAGGCGCCTGTCTCTCGCTCACGGGTGGGCCTCCTGCGGCAGGAGGGATGGCTGGCCGGGGCCGTGGCGGACTGAGCCGGCGCGACCCTGCGGCGGCCACGGACCCTATCGCTCGGGCCCTATGGCTGTGGCCCGACCACCCCGTCGATCACGGCGGTGACGCGCTCGATGAAGGCGCTGCGCTCAGGGCCCTCCAGGGCGGCGCCGCGGATCAGGCGCTCGACCAGGAAGCCGATGTAGATGGCGGCCAGAACCCGGGCCCGCTCCTGCCCGGCCGCGTCGCCCAGCCAGTCCCGGATGGGCGCCAGGAAGCGCTCCTCCACCGCCCGCCCGAGCAGGGGTGCGGTGGTGGGCGAGGTCGCCGCCTGCAGCAGGAACTGGAAGGTCCGGGTCCGGGGATCGGCAATGTCGGCGGCACCGGCCATCATCTCGGCCACGTCCCGGGAAAAGCGGCTCCGGTCCCAGTCGCGCAGGCGGTCGGGGGCGATGGTCGCTTTCAGGGCCTCGGTGAACAGGCCCTCCTTGCCCCCGAAATAGCGCGGGATCAGGGCCACGTCCGATCCGGCCAGGGCAGCGATGTCGCGCAGGGACGTCCGGTCATAGCCGGTGACGGCGAAGGCGCTCCTGGCCGCCTCCAGTATGGCCGCGCGGGTCGCCCCGGCGTCACGACGCCGGGGCGGCGCGGCAGGGCGCGCCGGTTCCGCGAGATCGGTCATGCGGTCTGGCCTGGGCTCAGTTCCGGCTCGGGATGATGACCGGCAGGCTTTCGAAGCCGTGGACGAAGGCCGAGAAGTTGCGGACCGGCTCGCCGGAGACCCGGATATCGGGGAAGCGCTTGAGGATCTCTTCCCAGATGATGGTCAGCTGCAGCTCGGCCACCCGGTTGCCCACGCAGCGGTGGACGCCGAAGCCGAACGACATGTGATGCCGGGACTGGTCGCGGTCGATGATGTAGCTGTTCGGGTTCTCGATCTCGTCCTCGTCCCGGTTGCCCGAGAGGTACCACATGACAACCCGCTCGCCGGCCTTGATGGTCTTGCCGGCCAGCTCAAAGTCGGTCTTCGCCACCCGGGCCATGTGGGCCAGGGGGGTCTGCCAGCGGATGGTCTCCGAGACCATGGAGGGGATCAGGGCGGGATTGGCGCGCAGCTTGGCGTACTGGTCAGGGAACTGGTTCAAGGCCACGATGCTGCCGGAAATGGTGTTCCGGGTGGTGTCATTGCCGCCGACGATCAGCAGGATGACGCTGCCGCGATAGGTGTCACGGTCAATGTCGCGGGTCGCCGGATTGTGCACCAGCATGGAGATCAGGTCGGCCGAGGGCTCGGCGTTGACCTTCTGGTTCCACAGGTCCTCGAAGGCACCGAAGCACTCGCTCAGGGCCTGGAACTTGTGCTCCCAGCTCTTCACAGGGCCGTGGCCGGGCGGATTGGTGACCATGTCCGACCAGTAGGTCAGCTTGCGGCGATCCTCGAAGGGGAAGTCAAAGAGGGTCGCCAGGGTCATGGCGGTAAGTTCCTTGGACACCAGGTCGACCCAGTCGAACTCCTTGCCGATGGGCAGGGAATCCAGGATCAGCCCCGCCCGCTCGCGGACGATGGGGGCCATCCTGTGCAGGTTCGCCGGGGCCACGGTGGGGCTGACGGCCTTGCGCTGGGCCCCATGCTCGGGCTCGTCCATGGTGATGAAGCCAGCCCCGCCGCCGCCGGTCCGGGGACGGGCCAGCTCGCCCAGCACCTTCTGCTGTTCGGCCAGGGCCACCAGGTTCGGCAGGGTGATGCCCTGGGCCGACGAGAAGATCTCGTGGTTGGTGTCCACCGCCATGATGTCCTTCCAGCGGGTCACGGACCAGTAGGGCCCGAAGTCGCTCTCGGCGGTGAAGTGGACGGGGTCTTCCTTCCGCAGGCGGGCGAAGACCGGAAAAATGGTGTCCTTCTGGAACCGGTCGGCCCGGCCGGGGTTCAGCAGTTCCAGCGGGGTCTCTTGGGCCTCGCGGACGGCCTCGTCGGAATCGATCCTGACGGCGATATTCATGGGTATCTCCCTAGCCTAGCCGCGTCTTGGCGCAGCCTTCCTAAGGAAAAAACCTGCGACGGGCGCAGGCCCATGTCAATGCGCGTTGACTTGTCGACGCCCGAAGGCCCGATCTGACCCGCTAAGCGGGCCGGGCTCAGGCCTCGACCAGGTTCTTGGCCCGGGCCGCCGCCAGCATGGCCTTCTGCAGCTTTTCGAAGGCGCGGACCTCGATCTGGCGCACCCGCTCGCGGCTGACCCCGTACTGGGAGGCCAGGTCCTCGAGGGTGGTCGGGTCGTCCTTCAGGCGCCGCTCGGTCAGGATGTGCCGCTCGCGGTCGGAGAGATCGACCATGGCCGCCTCCAGCAGGCTCATCCGCTGGCTGCGCTCCTCGTTCTCGGCGACCTGGGTCTCCTGGCTGACAGAAGTCGTGTCCTCCAGCCAGTCCTGCCACTCGCTCTCGCCATCGACCCGCATGGGGGCGTTCAGCGAGGCGTCGGGGCCGGACAGGCGCCGGTTCATCGAGACGACCTCGTCCTTCTGGACCCCCAGCTTGGTGGCGATGATGTCGACCTGGTCGGGATGCAGGTCACCCTCCTGGAAGGCTGAGATAGCGCTCTTGGCCTTGCGAAGGTTGAAGAACAGCTTCTTCTGCGAGGCCGTCGTGCCCATCTTGACCAGGCTCCACGACCTCAGGATGTATTCCTGGATCGAGGCGCGGATCCACCACATGGCGTAGGTGGCCAGGCGGAAGCCCTTGTC
>JBMOEP010000166.1:0-5251 GCA_049314675.1 Phenylobacterium sp. | reverse complement strand
GCTCCCCCAAGGGGGAGCTGTCAGCGAAGCTGACTGAGGGGGTCTACGGCGGCTCAGCTGACCCCCTCCGACGCGCTGGGCGCGCCACCTCCCCCTGGGGGGAGGAATTGGAGGCAGACGCCCTAGCCCGAGATCGCGGCGGCGTCGGCTTCGCCGGTGCGGATGCGCAGGGCGGTCTCGAGGTCCATGACGAAGATCTTGCCGTCGCCGATCTTGCCGGTATTGGCGCTGCGGGTGATGGCCTCGATGACGGCGTCGGCGATGTCGGTGGGGACGGCGATCTCCAGCTTGACCTTGGGCAGGAGCTTCACCTCGTACTCAGCCCCCCGGTAGACCTCGGTCTTGCCCCTTTGGCGACCATAGCCGCGGACCTCCGTGACGGTGAGACCCGAGGCGCCGGCCTCGGTGACGGCATCCAGGACGGCGTCCAGGCGGCTGGGCTTGATCACGGCGACGATCATCTTCATGGGCAGGCTCCCGAGTGCGGCAGACGACACTAACGCCGAACCGGCCCGGTGGCCAAGGCTCACCGCGCCTCAGCGTCCGGCGAGGTCCAGGAGGTATTGGCCATAGGCGGTCTTCGAAAGGGCCTCGCCGGCCCGCCGGACCTGGGCGGCGTCGATGAAGCCGTTGGTGAGGGCGATCTCCTCCAGGCAGGCGATCTGCAGGCCCTGGCGTTTCTGGAGGGTCCGGACGAGTTCGCTGGCCTCGAGCAGGCTGTCGTGGGTGCCGGTGTCCAGCCAGGTGAATCCGCGATCCATCTTCTGAACGAACAGGTCGCCCCGCTCCATGTAGAGCCGGTTGAGGTCGGTGATCTCCAGCTCGCCCCGGGCCGAGGGGCGCACCTGCCGGGCCAGGTCGACCACGTCCCGGTCGTAGAAGTAGAGGCCGGTCACCGCCTGGCGGGAACGCGGGCGTTCAGGCTTCTCCTCCAGGCTCAGGGCCCGGCCAGTGGCGTCGAGCTCGACCACACCGTAGGCCTCGGGGCGTTCGACCTCGTAGGCGAAGATGGTGGCGCCGGTCGTGCGGGCCGCAGCGGCTTCCAGAAGCCCGGTCATGCCGGCCCCCAGGAAGATGTTGTCCCCCAGGATCAGGGCGGCCGGGTCGCCGGCCAGGAAGTCCTCGCCGATCAGGAAGGCCTGGGCCAAGCCATCGGGGCTGGGCTGGACGGCGTAGGCCATGCGCACGCCAAACTGGGAGCCGTCGCCGAACAGGCGCTGGTAGTTCCCCAGGTACTCCGGCGACGAGATGATCAGTATGTCCTGGATCCGCGCCTGCATGAGGACGGACAGGGGATAGTAGATCATCGGCTTGTCGTAGATTGGCAGGAGCTGCTTGTTCACCGCCAGGGTGGCGGGGTGGAGGCGCGTACCGGCGCCGCCCGCCAGGATGATGCCCTTCATGCTCTGCCTCCCTGTCGCTCGCCCGCCCCGGTGAGCCGGTCGACCACCTCGTCCGCCGCCTCCGTCCAGGGACGGGGCGAAAGCCCGAATGTGCGGGCAAAGTGCGTCGTGTCCAGCCGGGAATTCGCTGGCCGGCGAACCGGGGACGGCCAGTCGGCCGAGGGGATGGGGGTCAGGGCCGGGACCTTTAGGCCCGCCTGGGCGGCGCGCTCGAAGATCCGGGTGGCGAAGCCATACCAGGTGGTCTCACCGGCGCCGGCGAAGTGAAAGACCCCGGCCGGCTGTGGCGCGGGGTCGGCGAGCCGCCGGCAGACGGCCCCGATCGCCCCGGCGATGTCCAGGGCCGAGGTGGGGCAGCCCGCCTGGTCGTCAATCACGGAGAGGGCGTCGCGGGTCTCGGCCAGACGCAACATTGTGCGCAGGAAGTTGGTTCCCCAGGGGCTGTAGACCCAGGCGGTCCTGAGGATCACATGGCGGGGATTGAGGGCGGCCACCGCCATCTCACCCGCAGCCTTGGAGGCACCGTAGACGCTGACGGGTCCGACCGGGTCGTCCTCGCGGTAGGGCCGGTCAAGCCCACCATCAAAGACGTAGTCCGTCGAGATCTGGACAAGGGGAAGGCCGCGCTCCGCGGTGGCGCGGGCCAGTATGGCCGGCCCGTGGGCGTTGGCCGCCCAGGCCTCGGAGGCGTGGGTTTCAGCGGCATCTACCGCCGTCCAGGCCCCGGCATTGACGATCGCCGCCCAGGGCCGATCTCCCACCCAGCGGCGCACTGACCCTGCGTCGGCCAGGTCCAGTTCGGTGCGCGGAGGGGCCACGACCTGAAAGCCGGCCGGCGGAGCCTCGCGCAGGGCGAGCCCCACCTGGCCTGAGCCTCCGGTCAGGAGAAGGGCAGGAAGGCCAGAGTCGGACATGACGTTCCGTCGGGACGACCGGCTGGGCGCCGGTCGTGCACTCCGGTCAGCCCTCAGTGCTGTCGCTGGACGTACCGGCGCGCTCGGCGGCGGCAAGGGCCCGCTCGGCGGGGGTCATCTGGCGCTCGGCGATCCGGGCCGACTTCCCGCGGCGATCGCGCAGGTAGTAGAGCTTGGCCCGGCGCACGACGCCGCGGCGCTTGACCTCGATGCTCTCGATGTTCGGCGAATGGATCGGGAAGATCCGCTCGACGCCCTCGCCGAAGGAGATCTTGCGAACCGAGAAGCTCTCGTTGATGCCCTGGCCCTGGCGGGCGATGCAGACGCCCTCATAGGCCTGGACGCGCTCGCGCTCGCCTTCCTTGATGCGGACATTGACGCGGAGGGTGTCGCCGGGGCGGAAGACCGGAATAGCGCGGGTGGCGACCAGACGGTCGGCTTCTTCCTTTTCCAGTTCCTGGATCAGGTTCATGGTTCAGTCCTTTCGTGCCGGGCTTTACTCGCCCTTTGCCTGTTGATTGGCGAGCCAGGCCGCCCAGAGATCCGGACGCCGTTCCCGCGTAGCGCGTTCCCGCTCTGTCCGGCGCCAGGCCGCCACCTGTGCGTGGTGGCCGCTGAGCAGGACCTGCGGAATTTCCAGGCCCTCGAACGTCCGCGGTCGGGTGAACTGCGGATGCTCCAGGAGCCCGTCCTCAAAACTCTCTTCACTGAGGCTCTCCGCCTGGCCGAGGACGCCGGGCACGAGCCTTACGCAGGCCTCGATGGTCACCAGAGCCGCCGCCTCGCCGCCGGCGAGGACCGCGTCTCCGACCGAGACCTCCTCGAACCCCCGGGCGTCGATCACCCGCTGGTCCACCCCCTCGAACCGACCCGCCAGGACGATCAGTCCCGGCCCGTCGGCCCAGTCCTTCACACGCGCCTGGGTCAGGGGCCGACCCCGGGCGCTCATATAGAGAAGTGGACGCCCGTTCCGCTCGACGCTGTCGAGCGCCGAGGCGATCACGTCCGCCCGCATCACCTGCCCCGGTCCGCCCCCTGCGGGGGTGTCGTCGAGGAAGCCGCGCTTATCCTTGGAAAAGCCCCGGATGTCCAGCGTTTCCAGGGACCATAGACCCGCCTCGCGCCAGGCCGTCCCGACCAGCGAAACCCCCAGCGGCCCGGGAAAGGCCTCGGGGAACATGGTCAGGACAGTGACCTCGAAGGGCGGCGGCGCGGACATGCGAGGCTTGTGGACGAAGACGGCGTATTTTTCGAGTCCCGGCGTCGCCCCGCGCTCGCCTTGCCGCGCCGGTCGACTGGCTCTATGCCCTGTCCTTTCGCATCTGCAGCATTGATCCCCGAGCCATGGCCAAACCCGAAAACCTCGTCGATACCCTGGCGCTCGAGCGCCTTGAGGTGAACCTCTTCCGCGGACTGTCGCCGAACGAGGGACCGGGCCGGATTTTCGGCGGACAGGTCATCGCCCAGTCCCTGCTGGCCGCCTATGGCACGGTCGAGGACCGGGTCTGCCATTCCCTGCACTGCTATTTCATCCGTCCGGGCGACCCGACCATACCGATCCTCTTCGATGTCGACCGGTCCCGCGACGGCGGCAGCTTTACCACCCGCCGGGTGATCGCCGTCCAGAACGGCAAGCAGATCTTCAACCTCGCCGCCTCCTTCCAGGCACCGGAAGAGGGCTTCGAACACCAGGCCGCCATGCCGGCCGTGGACGGGCCCGACGAACTTCCCAGCGAGGCCGAGGCCCTCAAGGCGGCCCTGGAGAAGATGCCGGAGGAGGCGCGCAAGTGGGCGATGCGTCCGCGGCCCATCGAGATGCGCCCCGTGGACGGCTCCAGCCTCTTCGACCGTGAGCGGCCCGAGGCGCGGGAGCCGAAGAGCGAGGTCTGGTTCCGCGCCCGGGCGCCGATCGGCGAGGATCCCGTCCTGCACCAGGTGCTCCTGTCCTACGCCTCGGACATGAACCTGTTGTCCACCGCCATGCGGCCGCACCGGGTTCACTGGCAGACCCGCAACTTCCAGTCCGCCAGCCTCGACCACGCCATGTGGTTCCACAAGCCGATGAACTTCAACGACTGGCACCTCTACGCCCAGGACAGCCCCAGCGCCGCCGGCGGCCGGGGCTTCATCCGCGGATCGATCTATTCTCGCGAGGGGGTCCTGGTGGCGAGCGTGGCCCAGGAAGGCCTGCTGCGGCTGCGCAAGGACTGACCCGGTCTATTCGGTCTCGGCGGGGGGTTGGGCGACGATCCGACCTCCGGCGAGGTCAATCTCCGGGACGGCCTCCCGGGTAAAGGGCAGCCAGAAGGAGGGGGCCCCCTCGGGCTTGATCTCCAGGAGGTCGCCGGCGCCGAAGTCCTGAACCCCACGCACCGTCCCGAGAACCTGGCCGTCCGGGGTCTCGACCCGCATGCCGACCAGGTCGGTGAGGTAGAACTCGTCCTCGTCGGGCGCCGGCAGGGCCTCCCGCAGGACGTGCAGTTTCAGGCCCCTCAGGGCCTCGGCCTGCTCGCGGGTCTCGACCCCGGCGGCCCTGGCGACCAGGCCGCCCTTGACGGGCCGCGCGCCAGACAGTGCCGGTGCTGGAGAGCCGTCCGCCCGCCGCAGGTCGCTGTATTCGGCGAGGGTCATGGGATCGGCGGTGAAGCTGGTCACGCGCACGTCGCCGCGGACGCCGAAGGCGCCGGCGATATGTCCGACAAGGATCAGCCGATCCGCCATTGCAGACCCTGGATCGGCCCGACGCAGAACGCCGGGCCGTCAGGTTCAACCCTTCGAGGCGGTCTCTTCGGCGACGGCTTCCTCAGCCGGAGCCTCAACCGGAGCCTCAGCGGCGACCTCAACCGGAGCCTCAGCGGCGACCTCAACCGGGGCCTCAACGGCGACCTCAGCCGGGGCGGCCTCAGCGACCGCTTCCTCTGCAGGCGCTTCAGC
>JBMOEP010000165.1:0-5253 GCA_049314675.1 Phenylobacterium sp. | reverse complement strand
GTGCTGGTGGCCCTCGGCCACGAGCGCGCCACCGTGGTGGGCCAGAGCCTCGGCGCCAACATCGGGGCCAACAAGGACTCCGCCGACCGGATCGGCGACTATGTGACGGGCCTGAAGCGCCTCTGGGGTCTGGCGGACTGGTTCACCCTGAACATCTCTTCCCCCAACACCCCTGGCCTGCGCGCCCTGCAGACCCGGGCCGCCCTTGAGGAGCTGCTCGGCCGCACGGCCGAGGCCCGGGACGCCCTGCCCGCCAGCGGCCGCGTCCCCCTCTTCCTGAAGGTCGCCCCGGACCTGGACGACCCAGAGATCGAGGCCATCGTCGAGACCGTTCTGGCCTTCGGTCTGTCCGGAATCATCGTCGCCAACACCACCCTCAGCCGACCGGCCCTGGTTGCACCCGACGCGGGCGAGGCCGGCGGCCTTTCGGGAGCGCCCCTGCGCGAGCTTGCCCAGTCCGTGCTCGGCCGGTTCAGCACTGCCACCGCCGGACGTCTGCCCCTGGTCGGCGCAGGCGGGATCGCCTCGGGTGCCGACGCCTATGCCCGCATCCGCGCCGGGGCCTCCGCAGTCCAGCTGTACTCGGCCCTGGTCTTTGAGGGGCCCGGCCTTGCCGTCCGCCTCTCAGGGGACCTGGCCGCCCGCCTTCGCGCCGATGGGTTCCGCACCCTCGCCGAGGCCGTCGGCGCCACTTGAACGACGACAGGGTCGCGCGGGGCGCGTTGCCCGCAGACCAGCTTTCCCCTACTGGAGTGGCCATGGCCGAGGTCCAGGCGCCAGAACCCACCGCCGCAAGGGCCGGATGGGGTCGAACCGGCCGAAGACTGTTCTGGCCGGGCGGCCTGTCCGCGCGCCTTCTCGTGCTCACCGCCCTCTTCGTGGCCCTGGCCGGGGCCTTCATCCTGCCCCCCGCCCTGGCCGCCTTCGAGCGCAACTGGCTGCTGGACCGGGTCCGGGCTGCCGAACTGGCCTCCCTGGCCACCGAAATCGCGCCAGACCGGGTCGTTTCCGAGAAGCTCTCCTCCCAGCTCCTGGCCGGCGCCGGGGTGGAGACGGTGGCCATCCAGTCCCGGGGGCTCCGGCGCCTGGTGCTGCAGGGGCCCCGGCGCGACGAGGCGCCCTATTTCGTGGACCTTAGGCAGCAGGCGGTCAGCTCCTGGCTGATCGCCCCCTTCCTGACCCTCAGCGTCGGAGACGACCGGGCCGTCCGGGTGATCGCCGAGCCCCGCTTCCGGGAAGAGGCCGAGTTCATCGAGGTGGTGGCGCCCCACGCCCCCCTGAAGGACGCGCTCAAGGCCTATCTCTGGCAGATGGTCTTCACCACCCTGTTCGTCGCCGGCCTCGCAGGCGCCCTGGTCTTCCTGTCGCTGAACTTTTTCCTGGTCCGGCCCATGCAGAGGATCACCCGGGCCATGGAGCGGTTCCGGGCCGACCCGGACGACCCGGCCGCCCACCTCGAGCCCTCGGGACGGCGGGATGAGATCGGCCGCGCCGAGATTGAGCTCGATCGGATGCAGGCCGACCTGCGCGTGGCCCTGGCCTCCCGGGCCCGCCTGGCGGCCCTGGGCGAGGCCGTGGCCAAGATCAACCATGACCTGCGCAACATGCTGACCAGCGCCCAGATGGCCTCGGAGCGGCTGGCCTCCGTGCGCGACCCCCGGGTCGCCCAGGCCCTGCCCCGCCTCGAGCGGGCGCTCGACCGCGCCGTGCGCCTGGCCAGCGACGTCCTCGCCTATGGCAAGACCCAGGAGGCACCGCCAAGCCCTGTTCCCGTGGTCCTGCCTGAAGCCCTGGCCGCCGCCGCCGAGGAAAGCCGGCTCACCGATCGGCCAGAGGGTATCCTCTTCGTCTGCGAGGTCCTGCCCGGCGTCCAGGTCCAGGCCGACCCCGACCAGCTGCACCGCATACTGGTCAACCTGATGCGCAATGCCCGCGAGGCCATCGAGGCCGTGACCCCGGCCAGGTCGGGTGTCGTCCGTGCGGGCTGGCGGCGCGAGGGCGAGACTGACGTCATCACCCTGGCCGACAATGGGCCGGGACTGTCCGAGCGCGCCCGGGACCGGATCTTCCAGCCCTTCTCGGGCTCAGGGCGTCCCGACGGGGCCGGGCTGGGCCTCGCCATCGCCCGCGAGCTTGTCCAAGGGCACGGCGGCGACCTTGCGCTCACGGCCACGGGTCCCGCCGGCACGGTGTTCGAGGTCCAGCTGCCCGCCGCCGGGCCCCGGCCTGCACGGCGCGGCCGCACCGAGGCCTGACCCTCCGGCGACCTCCACCTCCGCAACCTCCCCAGTCTTGACCCATGCGTAAGGTGAGCTTACGTGCACGTAAGCTAATCTGCCCGAGCCAGAGAGGAAGTCACCCGACATGCCCACGGAACTTCGCAGTCCCGCCCGCACCTTCACCATCCGTCAGCTCTGCCAGGAGTTCGACTGCACGGCCCGCGCCCTGCGCTTCTACGAGGACAAGGGCCTGATCTCGCCCGAGCGCGACGGCATGAACCGGGTCTATTCCTACAAGGACCGGGCCCGCCTCCAGCTCATCCTCCGCGGCAAGCGGGTCGGCCTCGCCCTTTCCGAGATCGGCGAGATCCTCGACCTCTATGAGCTGGGCGATGGCGGGGCGACACAGAACGCCATCTCCCTGGCCAAGTTCCGCGACCGGATCCAGGCCCTGGAATCCCAGCGCCACGACATCGACCTGGCCGTCGAGGTGCTGAAGGAGTCCTGCTCTCGCCTTGAGGACCAGCTCCGCCGCACCCGGCCGGAGCTCCTGGAGCAGCCGGTTGAGGCCATCCGCCCCCGTCGGCCCCGCCCCGGGGAGATGCGCCGGGCCGGATGAAGGCCCCCAGCTGCGTCCGCCTGAATCTCCCTGGAGTTGCCGCATGCCCTACCGCCCGCCCGTCCGCGAACACACCTTTCTCCTGAACGATGTCCTGGAAATCGGCGCCTACGCCGACCTGCCGGCCTTCGCAGAGGCCGGACCGGAGGTGGTGGCCCAGATCCTGGAGGAGGCCGGACGGTTCACCTCAGAGGTTCTCGCCCCGCTCAACCCGGTGGGCGACAAGGAGGGCTGCACCTGGTCCCAGGACCACTCGGTCCGAACCCCTGCGGGCTTTGCGGACGCCTACCGCCAACTGGTGGCGGGGGGCTGGCCGGCCATCGGCGCCGACACCGCCTTCGGCGGCCAGGGCCTGCCGCATGTGATCAACCTGTCCTTCTCCGAGATGAGCTCCTCGGCCAACATGGCCTTCTCCATGTATCCGGGCCTGACCCACGGGGCCTACTCGGCCATACTGAACGGCGGGTCCGACGCCCAGAAGGCCCTCTACCTGCCCCGGCTTGCCTCGGGGGAATGGTGCGGGACCATGAACCTGACCGAGCCGCACTGCGGCACCGACCTGGGGCTCCTGCGCACCCGCGCCGTCCCCCAGGCTGACGGCAGCTATCGCATCTCCGGGACCAAGATCTGGATCTCGGGCGGCGAACACGACATGGCGGAGAACATCGTCCACTTGGTTCTCGCCCGGGTGGAGGGCGCACCCGAGGGCGTGCGGGGCATTTCCCTCTTCATCGTGCCCAAGTTCATCCCCGACGCCGAGGGCCAGCCAGGCACCCGCAACGGCGTCTGGTGCGACGGCCTCGAAGACAAGATGGGCATCCACGGTTCGGCCACCTGCGTCATGCGCCACGAGGAGGCCGTGGGCTGGCTGGTGGGCGAGGAGAACCGGGGCCTGGCCCTCATGTTCGTGATGATGAATGAGGCCCGTATCGGCGTCGGCCTGCAGGGGATCGCCCAGGCCGAGGCGGCCCTACAGGCGGCGGCCGACTTCGCCCGCGACCGGCTCCAGGGCCGGGCCCTGACCGGCCCGAAGAACCCCGACGGACCCGCAGACCCCATCATCGTCCACCCGGACGTGCGCCGCCAGCTGATGGAGGGCAAGGCCCTGGTGGAGGGCGGCCGGGCCTTCCTCTTCTGGTCCGCCCTCCAGGGCGACCTCGCCCACGGCCATCCCGACGAGGCCGTGCGCCAGAAGGCCTCGGACTACGCCGCCCTGATGACGCCAGTGGTCAAGGCCTACCTCACCGACCGGGGCCTGAAGGTCTGCTCCGATGCCCTGCAGGTGCACGGCGGGTCCGGCTTCACCGAGAATTTCCCCGCCAGCCAATACATGCGCGATGTCCGCATCGCCCTGATCTACGAGGGGACCAACGGGGTCCAGGCCCTGGACCTGGTGGGGCGCAAGCTGCCCGCCAACGGCGGCCGGGCCATGCTGACCTGGCTGGCCGAGCTGGAGGCCTTCTCCAGTGCCGCCCGGGGCGATGCGGCGACCGACCCCTTCCTCGACGGCCTCGACGGTGCCCGCGCCCAGCTCCAGGAGGGCGTGAGCTGGCTCATGCAGAATGGCCTCGCCGATCCCGGCAACGTCGCCGCCGGCTCGCATGACTTCCTGCACCTGTTGGGCCTGACCGCCCTGTCCTGGATGTGGGCCCGCATGGCCCTCGTCGCCCAGGCGAAGATCGCCGCCGGCGACACTGATCCCTTCTGGGCGTCAAAGCTGGCCGTGGGGCGCTTCTTCCTGGCCCGGGTCCTGCCGGAGACCCAGGTGCACCTGGTCCGCCTGAAGTCCGGCGCCGAGACGGTCATGGCCCTGCCCGCCGAGGCCTTCTGAGGCCGGGGAGACCCTAAGTGTCCGACCACGACGCCTTCGTCACCTGGACTGTCCAGCCCGACGCCGACTTCCCCAAGGGGCGCTACAGCCGAGCCCACAGCATCACCTTCGACGGTGGCGCCGAGATCCTGGCCTCCGCAGCCCCCTCGGTAATGGGCCGCTGGGCTGACCCGGCGGGGATCGACCCCGAGGAGATGCTGGTGGCGGCCCTGTCGAGCTGTCACATGCTGACCTTCCTGGACAAGGCCCGGCGGGCCGGCTTCGTCATCGATCGCTATGCCGACGCCGCCCGCGGCCGGATGGGCGAGGTCACCCCGGGCCGCAAGGGACTGGTCGAGGTGGTCCTGCGGCCAGACATCTCATGGGTCGGCCCGGCCCCGGACCCCAAGGCCCTTGAGGCCCTGCACGCGGCCAGCCACGCCGAGTGTTTCGTCGCCAACTCGGTGCGATGCGAGGTCAGGATCGAGCCGCCAGGGCCCTCAGAAGTCCGCTGAGCCGTGTCTTCAGCTCGGGGCCGGCATGCAGGCCTTCAGAGGCCGTCGAAGAGGGCCGTGGAGAGGTAGCGCTCGGCGAAGGAGGGGATG
>JBMOEP010000164.1:0-5267 GCA_049314675.1 Phenylobacterium sp. | reverse complement strand
CGACCGGGTGATCATGATCCCAGATGAATTCCTGGCTCGCAACGTGGCCCGTCAGACGGACATCGGCATCATCGCCTGGCGCGGCCGGTGCGAGGTCCATGAGCAGTTCACGGCCGAGGACATCCGCGAGATCCGGGAGGCGCATCCCGGCGCCGAGGTCCTGGCCCACCCAGAGTGCCCGCCCGAGGTACTGGCCGAGGCTGACTTCGCTGGATCGACGGCGGCGATGAACGACTATGTCCTGACCCGCAAGCCCCGGCAGGTGGTGCTGATCACCGAGTGCTCCATGGCCGACAATGTCGCCGCCGACGCTGTCGACACCGAGTTCCTCCGCCCTTGCAACCTGTGCCCGCACATGAAGCGGATCACCCTCGAGAACATACTGCAGGCCCTGGTGGAGGACCGCTTCGAGGTGACGGTGGACCCGAAGGTGGGCCTCCGCGCCCGTACCGCCGTGCAAAGGATGATCGACCTGCCGCCCCCCGCCGTCCCGGCCCGATACGACCTGGTCCGCGCCCGTCATCACGTCGACGTGGAGCTGATCTGACCATGGACGTCATCGACTTCGACGGCGTCCTGGTCATTGGCGCCGGGCTGGCCGGGCTTTCGGCAGCCCTGTCGGCGGCACCGCGGCGGGTGTGCGTCCTGGCCTCGGCCCCGCTGGGAGATGGCTGCAGCTCAGCCTGGGCCCAGGGCGGAATGGCCGCGGCCCTGTCTGACGAGGATACACCCGCTCTCCACGCCGCCGACACCCTCGCCGCTGGCGCGGGCCTGGTGGACGCCGGACGGGCTGGGCTTCTTGCCTCGGAGGGCCCCGTCGCCGTCCGCTGGCTGGCGGGACTGGGCGCACCCTTCGACCGCACCGCGGAGGGCGGCTTCGCCCTCAGCCGGGAAGCTGCCCATGGCCGGGCCCGGGTAGCCCGGGTCGGCGGCGACGCCGCCGGGCGCGCCATCATGGACGCCGTGATCCGCCAGGTCCGCCTGGCGCCCCACATCGAGGTCCGGGAGGGCTGGAGCCTGCGCGGCCTCCTGCAGGATGCCACTGGACGGGTGTGCGGGGCCCGGGTGGCGAAGGCTGGCGAGACCTGTGCCCTGCGCGCGCCGGCGGTGATCCTCGCCACAGGCGGGATCGGTGGCCTTTATGCCGGGGCCTCGACCCCTCGGACCCTCCTCGGCGAAGGCCTGGCCGCGGCGGCCCTTGCCGGGGCCGTGATCGCTGACCCCGAATTCGTCCAGTTCCACCCCACGGCCCTCGATGTCGGCCGCGATCCCGCGCCGCTGGCCACCGAGGCCCTGCGCGGCGAAGGCGCGATCCTGGTCAACCGGGATGGCCGGCGCTTCATGATCGGCTTGCATCCCGACGCCGAGCTTGCGCCCCGGGACATCGTCGCCCGGGCGATCCATGCGGAGCGCGAGGCCGGGCGCGGGGCCTTCCTCGACGCCCGGAAAGCCGTAGGCACCCACTTCCCCGAGGCCTTCCCCACGGTCTACGCCGCCTGCCGTGAGGCAGGGATCGACCCTCGGAGCGAACCCATGCCCGTGGCGCCCGCCTGCCACTACCACATGGGGGGAATCCTGACCGACGCCGAGGGGGCCACCCGCCTCCCTGGCCTGTTCGCCGCCGGCGAATGCGCCTCCACGGGTGTCCACGGCGCCAACCGCCTGGCGTCCAACTCCCTGCTGGAGGCCGCGGTGTTCGGCATCCGCGCCGGCCGCGCCGCCGCCCGGAGGACCCTGGCCGGGCGGCCCCTTCTTGGCACGCCGGACCTCGCAGCCCTTCCAGAGGCGGACCTGTCGCGCCTGCGCAGCGCCATGAGCCGGGAGGCCGGCGTCATCCGTGACGCCGCTGGCCTGTCTCGCCTGTTGGACCTGACGGAAGTCCTGACCCAGGCTCACGGGCCATCAGGCCCCCTGGTCGCCGCCCGGCTGACAGCGGCCTGCGCCCTGGATCGCCAGGAGAGCCGCGGGGCCCACTACCGCTCCGACTATCCCGAAATGGCTGCGGAAGCGCACAGGACCCTTGTCACCCTGGAAGCCGGTGCCCTGTCCCGGATGGCCGCGTGATCACGCCCCTTCCCGACCTCCTCATCGCCCCCATCGTCCGCGCCGCCCTGGCCGAGGACCTGGGCCGGGCCGGCGACATCACCAGCCAGGCCTGCGTCCCCGCCGAGGCGCGCCTGTCCGTGATCTGGGCGGCGCGCCGGCCCGGAGTCCTCGCCGGGCTCGACTGCGCGCGCCTCGCCCTGGCCGAGCTCGCGCCGGAAGCCGGGTTCATCGCCCTGGCCCGGGACGGAGACACCCTGTCCCCCGGACAAGTCCTGGCCCGCGCCGAGGCCCCGGCAAGGGCTGTGTTGGCGGCCGAGCGGACGGGACTGAACCTGATGGGCCGGCTTTCGGGGATCGCGACCCTGACCCGCGTCTATGTGGACGCAGTGGCGGGAACCGGGGTCCGGATCACGGACACGCGCAAGACCACGCCGGGCCTGCGACAACTGGAGAAGTACGCCGTGCGCTGCGGCGGTGGGGTGAACCACCGCTTCGGCCTGGATGACGCCATCCTGATCAAGGACAACCACGTGGCCGCCTGTGGCGGCGTCCGCCCGGCCCTGGAGCGCGCGCGGGCGGCTGCCGGCCATCTGGTGAAGGTGGAGATCGAGGTCGACGGACTGGACCAACTGGCTGAGGCCCTGCCCCTGTTGCCCGATGTCATCATGCTCGACAATTTCAGCCTGTCGGACCTGCGGAAGGCTGTCGCCATGACCGCGGGCCGGGTCACCCTGGAAGCCTCGGGGGGTGTGGACCTCACAACGGTGCGAGCCATCGCGGAGACCGGGGTCCAGGTCATCAGCGTGGGCGCCCTGACCCATTCTGCCCCGGGGCTCGACATCGGACTCGACGCGGCCTGACCCCGAAAGCGGGGCGCAGGGGGGCTTAGGGCGCGGGTGGAGCCGGCGTCTGCGCAGCCGAAGCGGTAGGCTCGGACAGGGTCTCGGACAGGGGGGCCGGAGCGCCCTCTACGACCTCCACGGGATCGGACGGCGGTCCGGAAATCAGCCGGGCCTCGGCGGCCCTGACTTCGGCCACGGGCTCGGGAGTTGCCTGGGCGAGGGCCGTCCGGGGTGACGGCTGGCCGATCCGGTAGAAGACATGCAGGCCGACCTGGGTCACCCGAAGCAGATCATCACTCCAACCCGGCGTGACGTGGATTGTGTGGAAGTGCGTGGCGTCGCCGACAGCGGTCATCGCCGCCCCAGCAAGAGCCCGCGACGCAATGTGCCGGGCGACGGACCAGGCGGTGGCCTCGCGGCCCCGATTCATGGAGCCGTCGCAGGCGAAGGAGAACTGGCAGCCGGCCCCACGGGCCGAGCCCTGGAAGACCACGCCGCAGACCGACTTGGGGAACCCGGCCTTGCGCACCCGGTTGAGGACCACCTGGGCCACGGCGGCCTGGCCAGCAGGGCTCTCGCCCCGGGCCTCGAAGTAGACCGCCTGGGCCAGGCAATCGAGGTCTCGGTTGCCCCGGGCGCCTGCGGTCACCGCGGCGACGGCGGCGGGCCGCTCCGCGGGACTGGGGCCAGAGACGTCAACACGCAGGGCGGGGGTGGCGGCGTCCATTTTCCAGGACGTTGTCGCCCCGGAGGCGGTCTCGAGACGGTCACTGGGCTTCCCCTGGAAGGCACCGACATTCAGGCCGGCGAGGTAGAGGAGACCGAGGCTGAGACCCATTGCGCTCCCGAAGACGAGGGCACCCAAGACTCTACGCCCAGAGGCGCGTGCCTGAAACAAATTCAACAATGTTGGTTTCCCGTGCGGCGAGGGTCAGAGCCCCCAGACAGCTGTGTTGAGCGAGGCCCCTGCGCTTGCTGGAGACCTTTTTCAACCTGCCCGCCCCCTACACGTTGGAGGCCAGACAATGGCGATGTGAGGTAGGGTATGGACGCAGACGCACAGATTCGCAAGCCATTATTGCACTGCAGCATGGATACCCTGTGGACAGGGGCCCCGCTCATGCGTCCAGCCATGGCTTGACAGCGAGGTTCCCGGCTGGTTCCGGAGTGGCACTATGAACCGCACCCTTGCCGCCCTCGCCGCCGTCCTCTTCCTGTCCGCTCCGGCGCACGCCGCGGCTGCCGGAGCGCCCGCGGTTTCCCCGGATTTCGTCATGGGGCGGCCCGACGCACCCGTCCTGATCGAGGAATTCGCCTCGATGAGCTGCGGCCACTGCGCCCGCTTCTCCAACGATGTCTTTCCGGCGCTCAAGGCCAAGTACATCGACACCGGCAAGGCGCGCTATGTCCTGCGCCCCCTCCTTACGCCGCCCCAGAACGTCGCCGCTGCCGGTTTCCTCCTGGCGAGGTGCGCGGGACCCAACGGATACTACAAGGTCGTCGAGGGGTTCTTCCGGCGCCAGGACGAGGCCTATCGAACGGGAGACGTCCGGGCCGCCCTGATCGCTGCGGCAGAAGAAGGCGGGGTTTCCGGCCCGGCCGTTAATGCGTGCCTGGCGGACCCCAAGGGACAAGAAGCCCTGGACGCCGAACTTGAGAAGGCTAGCGGCCGGGACGTGGTCTCCACCCCGACCTTCTTCTTCAACGGCGTAAAGGCAAAGGGGGGCGAAATGACCCTCAAGGGCATTGATGCGGCCTATGCCGCCGCCCTCAAGGCCCGCAAGTAACCCCGACTTTCCGCTCGGGCGGACTGGCGCCCGCACCAGCGGCCCCCTAATCTCTTTCCATGCCTTCCAGCCCCCCGCCCGGAGTCGCGCCCGGAGTGTCCGACGCCATGGCGGTCTTCGCCTTCGACGCCGCTGCAACGGACATGTCCTGGCGGCCGCACCGGCCTGACCGGCCGGAAAAGTCCGAGGGCGGGCGGCCATTCCGCCTTGTCTCGGACTACGCCCCGGCCGGAGACCAGCCAACGGCCATTGCCGAGCTTGTTGCCGGCCTCGCGGCGCAGGAGGGGGACCAGGTCCTCCTGGGCGTCACGGGCTCAGGCAAGACCTTCACCATGGCCAAGGTGATCGAGGCGAC
Organism: Phenylobacterium sp.; assembly: GCA_049314675.1. GTDB lineage: Bacteria > Pseudomonadota > Alphaproteobacteria > Caulobacterales > Caulobacteraceae > Phenylobacterium. Next base: position 237 of record JBMOEP010000164.1, on the reverse strand, counting down.
CCAACGTCCAGCCCTGATCCTTGCGCCCAACAAGACCCTGGCGGCCCAGCTCTACAGCGAGTTCCGGAGCTTCTTCCCGGACAACGCCGTCGAGTTCTTCGTCTCCTACTACGACTACTATCAGCCCGAGGCCTATGTGCCGCGGACCGACACCTACATCGAGAAGGACTCCTCGATCAACGAACAGATCGACCGCATGCGGCACTCGGCCACGCGGGCGATCCTGGAGCGGGACGA
>JBMOEP010000163.1:0-5274 GCA_049314675.1 Phenylobacterium sp. | reverse complement strand
CGTAGGCGGCCAGGCCGTACTCGGTGTCGTTGCCGATATCGATCGCCTGGTCGACGGTGTCATAGCCGAGGATCGACAGGACGGGGCCGAAGATCTCTTCCTTGGCGATGGTCATCTCGCTGGTGACGTTGGCGAAGACCGTGGGCTTCACATAGTAGCCCTTGTCCAGTCCATCAGGCCGGCCCGTGCCGCCGATGACCAGGGTGGCACCCTCGTCAATGCCGGCCTGGATCAGCTTCTGGATCTTGTTGAACTGGATTTCAGAGACCACCGGACCCAGCTGGGAGTTGCCATTGGGATCGCCCACGGTCACCTGGGAAGCGGCTTCCCGCGCCACGGTGATCGCTTCGTCCATGCGGGTCTTCGGCACCAGCATCCGGGTCGGCGCGTTACAGGACTGACCCGAGTTCGTCATCATGGTCGCCACGCCGCGGGCCACGCCCTTGGCGAAGGCGTCATCGTCCAGGACGATGTTCGGGCTCTTGCCGCCCAGTTCCTGGGCCACGCGCTTGACCGTTGCAGCGGCGTTGCGCGCCACCTCGATGCCCGCCCGGGTCGAGCCGGTGAAGGACACCATGTCGATGTCCGGATGGCTGGACAGGGCCACGCCCACGCTCGGGCCATCGCCATGCACCAGGTTAAACACGCCAGCCGGCACGCCGGCGGCATGCATGATCTCGGCGAAGATATGCCCGGAGAACGGCGCAACTTCCGAAGGCTTCAGAACCATGGTGCAGCCGGTCGCAATGGCGGGAGCCACCTTGCAGACGATCTGGTTCAGCGGCCAGTTCCAGGGCGTGATGAAACCGCAGACACCGATGGGCTCCTTCACCAGGAGGGTCGGGCCGCGCTGCTCCTCGAACTTGAAGTCCTTCAGGACGTTGATGGCGGTGGACAGGTGGCCCATGCCGATCGGTACCTGGGCGCGCTGGGCGAGGGAGGCGGGAGCGCCCATTTCCTCGGTCACCGCCACGGCCAGGTCGCCGAAGCGCTTCTGGTACTCGGCCAGGATGCGGTTGAGGACGTCCAGGCGCTCCTCGCGGGTGGTCTGGGACCAGGTCTTGAAGGCCTTCTTGGCGGCGGCAACGGCCTTGTCGACGTCCTTGGCTGAGCCCAGGGCGATCTTGCCGCAGACGTCTTCATTGGCGGGGTTGATGACGTCGAGTGTCTTCAGCTCGACCGGATCGACCCACTGGCCGTCGATGTAGAATTTCACATATTCGCGCATGGCGTCCTCCGGGATGTGGTTCTTGCGGGCGCCGGGAACCCCCAATGCGCCTTCGTTCCCTACAATAATGATCAGGTGCCTGCTTGGAAGGGGGATTCAGACTCTGGATCCCGGGAGTCTGTCCTGATGCACCAGGGCGAGGCCCGCAACCGGGCTGCGGGTCTTCAGCACATAGGCGGCTCGGATGGAGCCGATATAGAGGTCCCTGAGGTCCGCACCGCCCCAGGTGACGTTGGTGGGGTGGTTGACCACCTCTCCGGATGGATCGTGGATGACCGTCACCTTTTCTCCCGCCGGGGTGATCGCGACGACCTTGTTCGCCGCCGGCAGGCAGACCCAGAGGTTTCCCTCGGCGTCCATTCCAACCCCGTCGGTATAGCCCATGTCCGCCTCGGGGACGGGGGGCCGTCCCGGTACGGCAAGCTCGCCGAGCACCGGCCCGTAGCGGACGCCCGGGCCCAGTTGCGCACCGGGCAGAATGTCGAAGACGAGAACGTCGGCGGCGGAGGTCTGGGCGCAGAAGAGCCGCCGGTGATCGGCCGAAAGGGCCAGCCCGTTCGGGAACTTCAGCCCCTCGGCAACGACCGCGCAGGTTCCGTCTGGCCGCAGGACAAACAGAAACCCATCAGGACGGCCGTCCAGCGCCTGGGGCCAGGTCTCAGCTTGGGTGGAATTGGCGCACCATATGTTCCCGTCCCGGTCCATCACAGGATAGTTGGCGCTGGTCAGCCGCCGCCCTCCGACCTCCGCGACCAGGGTTTCATGGACCCCCGTTGCGGGATCGAACCTCTGGAGGGGGCCCTCCTCGCGGTCGTAGATGCCGAAGTTGGCGATCAGGATCCGGCCCTGCAGGTCCATGTTGATCCCGTTCGGTGCGCCGCCCCTTGGCCCCATCCGCACGAAGCTGCCGTCCGGCAGGATCTCGGCGACAGCGCACTGGTGGTCAGAAGCGAAGACCCGGCCTTCGGCGCTGACCACGACATCCTCGGGCCGGTCGATGCCGACGGCGATCTTCTGGAAAGCGGCGGTGTCGATGGGCGATAGCGGCATGGCGGGCTCCTGAGCGGCGTCCGGCACTGTGTGCCCAGGCGGGCCGCCTCGACAAGTGCGGCGACCGCAGCTAAAGCCCGTCCGTCTGCAAGGAGAGCCTCATGAGCCCCCTCTTCATCATCATCGCGTTCTTCTTGGTCTTCTTTGTGATGAACAAGATCGACATGGGACGGTTCGACTAGAACCATGCCCCGCTCGGAGCACGGAACAGCCCTGGTCACCGGCGGGCCCCGCCGGATCGGCCGCGAGCTTGTCCGCGCCTGCGCCGCGGCCGGCTACGATGTGGCCGTTCATTGTCGACGCGAGGACGAAGACGCCCGGGCAGCGGTTGCCGAGGTTAAGGCCGCCGGGCGCGAGTCCGGTGCCTTTCCCTGCGACCTGGCCGACGAATCTGCGGTGTCGGGCCTGATCGGCAGGGTCATCGCCGCGCTCGGGCCCGTCACCCTGCTGGTAAACAGCGCCTCTCTCTTCCGGAACGACACCTTCGACCAGCTTGAGCGGAAGTCCTGGGACGAACACCTGGACATCAACCTTCGGGCACCTCTGGTGCTCTCGAGGGACATGGCCGCCCAGGGCTTGGCCGGGCATGTTGTCCATATCCTCGACCAGAGGGTGCTGGCACCGGGTCCCGACTACTTTGCCTACACGATCTCCAAGGCCGCCCTGTGGTCCGCCACGCGGATGATGGCCATCGATCTCGCACCGCGCATCCGGGTGAACGCCATCGGCCCAGGCCCGGTCCTCGCCAACCCGGACCAGTCTCCGGCTGACTTCGCCGACGAGGCAGCCTCGACGCCGCTTGGCCGGGCCGTGGATCCGGCCGACATCGGCCGCGCCCTGACCTACCTGATCGGGGCGTCCAGCGTGACCGGCCAGATGATCGCCGTCGATGGCGGTCAGCACCTGGGACTGACCCATGCCCGGGCATAACCGTCTGATCCGAAGCCAGAAGGTCCTCGTCCGGGGGCTGAAACTAGACGCCTTCATCGGCGTCCACAGTCACGAGAAGGACCACGCGCAACCGATCGTCATCGATGTCGAGATCGATCTGGCGCCCCATCCCGTCGAAGGGCTTGAGAGCACCTTCAACTACGAGGCGGTGGTCGCGGCAGCGCGGGACATCGTGGCCCAGGGCCATATCGACCTGGTCGAGACCTTCGCCGAGCGGCTGGCCGGAGCCTGCATTGGACAGGACGCAGCGAAGCGCGTGAGGGTTTGCGTTCTCAAGCCCCTGGCCCTCGCTCCACAGGCGGATTCGGCGGGCGTGGAGCTGGTCCTGGAGAAGGCTTCGGTATGACCGAGAGCACAACGGCCATTCCCCGGGATGAGAACCTAGCCCTGGTGGTCGTGATCTACGGACTCTACATCGGCTCTCTCCTGGGTATTGCACCGGCGGCCCTGGTCGGTGTCGTCATGGCTCATGTGGCCGGAGCCACTGCGGGCCCCATCGCCGCAGGGCATTACAGGTTCCAGGTCAGGACCTTCTGGATCGGCCTTGCCGCCTGGATCGCCTCGGCGATCGCGATTTTCTGGGGGACGCTCTTGTCCGTCATCCTGATCGGAATTCCCTTCCTGATCGTCGCTATGGTCTCGGTGGGCGCGATCTGGCTCTGGGCCCTGATCCGAAGCGCCGCGGGACTCGTCTGGGCCGCCCAGGGATCCGACTGCCCCCGGCCAGACAGCCTGACCCTCTGATCTCAATCCGTCGCCGGCTTGAGGTCGACCGTGTCCCCCATGGCCACGCTGACCCGTTCAAGGGTCTGCCTCGCGGAGCGGCCCAGGCCGCGCAATCCGTCTTCCGAGAGGGTGTCCATGGCAGAGGATAGCGCCGATCGGGCACCCGCGCGCTCGCCCCTGTCGCGCCGCGTGATCTCAAGCCGGGCCAGCAGGAGACGGGCGAGGAAGAGCTGCAGCCGGGCCCAGGAGTGCGGGTTTCGTTCCGTCCAGGGATTGGCGAGTTCCTGCCTGAGGGCCTTTTCCGCGGACTTGAGCGCGTTCACGTCGCCAGAGATCTCGGCGATCCGAGCCAGGCAGACGGCGCGGCGGGAGCCGATCTCGGCGCGCAGCACCAGTCCCTCCCGTCGGGCGATCATGCCGGCGGCCCGATCGAACGCCGTCAGCGCCCTTTCAAAATAGTGGGCGTCGCCCAAGATATCGCCCAGGGCCTTGAGCCCGCAGCCCGCAATGTACTCTCCCCGGGCGCGGTCGAGCGGGCTGTGGTCAAGGGACACCTCGGCGAGGATGACATAGATCAGGTCGACGCCGCCGAGGACGGCTTCCGCATTGGCCTCCACATCCCCCAGGGCGATCTGGGCCCGGGCCCGGGCAAATCCGATGCGGGCGATGGTCAACGGCTCAAAGTCCGGCGTGAGGCCCGATGCGGCGGTATGCGTATCGCGGGCGGCGGCCCGGAGCAGTGGGGCGTCTTCGAGACGTGCACCCCAATCGCAGAGAAGCTCCGCGCGCATGATGTGGCCATCTACCGAGAGCATCCGCGCGCTGCGGATGCGACGCGACATCTCCTTCAGGGTGGCGATGGGCTGTGCAAAGCGTGCGGCGGCGATCCGCGCAGCCTGGGCATCGCCCGAGGCGAGGGCGCGCCGACCCCTGAGGGTCAGGAGACCGATCTCGGCATGCGGCAGGGCAAGGCACCGTCGGGGACCGGTAAGGGCGTCGCGAAAGGCCGCCTCCGCAGCGGCCATGAGCCCTCCATCCCCGAACAACTCCGCGCCAAGCATGGCGGCGAAGCCCTGCTCGCACCGGGCCCGCGCCCACCCCGCAGACCGCGCGCCGTAATGCTCCAGCGCGTCCTCCGCGCTGGATGCCGCCCGGCTGAGGGCCCGCACCTCGCCACTGCGCCGGGTCGCCTCTCGCCAGAGTATGGCGGCATCCAACCGGAGCTGCGAACGCGCACGGCCGCTAGCGCGACCGGCAACATCATCGGCATCGATCGCCTCCTTCAGCAGCATGCCGAGCGGAAGGACTTCGACCAGGGA
>JBMOEP010000162.1:0-5337 GCA_049314675.1 Phenylobacterium sp. | reverse complement strand
CGTCAGAGCCTCTAGCCGGGCGATGTCCTCGAGGGGCAGGTCGGTGAACAGCCTCAGGAACCTTCCGACGTCGGCGTCCTCGGTGTTCCGCCAGAACTGCCAGTAGTCGTAGGGGGCCAGCATGTCGGCGTTCAGCCAGACCGCTCCCGAGAGCGTCTTGCCCATCTTCTGGCCCGAGGCGGTGGCGAGCAGGGGCGTGGTCAGGCCAAAGGCCTGCTTCTGGTCGACACGGCGGATCAGCTCCACCCCGTTGAGGATGTTGCCCCATTGGTCCGACCCACCCAACTGCAGCTGGCAGGCGTACTTGCGCTCCAGTTCCAGGAAGTCGGTGGCCTGCATGAGCATGTAGTTGAACTCGAGGAAGGTCATGGGCTGCTCACGCTCGAGGCGCAGCCGGACAGAGTCGAAGGTCAGCATGCGGTTGATGGTGAAGTGCACGCCGTAGTTCCGCAGGAACTCGACATAGCCCAGCTTGTCGAGCCAGTCGGCGTTGTTCACCATGATGGCGTCGGTCGGGCCGTCGCCGAAGGCCAGGAAACGATTGAATACGGTCTTGATGCTGTCGATGTTGGCCTGGATCTTCTCTTCAGTGAGGAGGGGGCGCGACTGGTCCTTGTCGGTGGGATCGCCCACCTTGGTAGTGCCTCCGCCCATCAGCACGATGGGTTTGTGGCCCGCCTGCTGAAGGCGGCGCAGCATCATGATCTGGATCAGGCTGCCGACATGCAGGCTTGCCGCCGTGGCGTCGAAGCCGATGTAGCCCGTGACGATCCCAGCCCTGGCGGCGGTGTCCAGTTCCTCCGGATGGGTGATCTGGTGGAGGTAGCCGCGCGCCTGCAGGGTTCGCAGCAGGTCGGACTTGAACTCGGCTTGGGGGGTCATGGTCGGCTCCGGGAGGCTCGGGCGGGCCGGCGCCGTCTCCAGAGCGCGCCGGCCGGGGAAGGCGGCGCGAAAACTCTCACGCCGACGTCAGGGGCAGCGGTAATAGGACCGGGTCTGGGCGAGGGTGTGAAACACGCCGCTGGCCTAGGCTCCGACGCCGTGGCAGTCAAGCGCCATGCGTGTTCTTGGCTTCATGACCGGCACCTCCCTCGACGGGATCGACATGGCGATCCTGGAGACCGACGGGGAGACCCTGCAAGGCTTCGGCCCGGCCGCCGAGGCCCCCCTGCCAGACCCCCTGAGGGCGCTCCTGGGGCGGACTATCGGGGTTGCCCTCCAGCATCCTCGGGGGACTCCCGAGCCCCCTGTCTTCGCAGAAGCCGCCCGGGCGGTCGCCCAGGCGCACTTCGAGGCCGGCGGGGCCTTTCTCCGGTCCTGTGGGCTGGCCTGGTCGGACCTGGACCTGATCGGCATGCACGGCCAGACCGTCCTGCACGAGCGACCCTCCCAGGGACGTCCGGGACGCACCCTGCAACTGGGTGACGGCGACTGGCTGGCCCGGGCTACAGGGGTTCCCGTGGCCTTCGATTTCCGCTCGGCCGACGTGGCCGCAGGCGGGGAGGGGGCCCCGCTGGCACCAATCTATCACATCGCCCGGGCAGCCGCCTCGGGCCTGCCGGCGCCCCTTGCGGTGCTCAATGTCGGCGGTGTCGCCAACCTCACCTGCTGGGCGGGAGGCGACAGGGTCGCCGCCTTCGACACGGGCCCCGGCAACGGCTTGATCGACCAGGTGGTGCAGGCGCGCACAGGCGACCGGTTCGACCGCGATGGGCGGCTGGCGCACGCGGGGAGGGTCATTCCTGAGGTCCTGGCTCGTCTGCTCGACCACCCCTATTTCATGGAGTTGCCCCCCAAATCCCTGGACCGCTACGATTTCTCGCCGGGTCCGACGGACGGGCTGGCCCTGGCCGATGCTGTGGCCACCCTGACGGCCTTTACCGCCGAGTCGGTTGCGCGGGGGTTCGGCCTGGTCGACATCCAGCCGGCCAGCCTTGTCGTCACGGGCGGGGGTCGGCGCAACCCTGCCCTGATGGAAGCCCTTGCGGGCCGCCTGTCCTGCGAGGTGGCGGACGTGGAGAGTGTCGGCTGGCGTGGCGATGCCCTTGAGGCAGAGGCCTTTGCCTTCCTGGCCGCGCGATGCGCCCGGGGCTTGCCAATTTCCTTCCCGGGCACCACCGGGGTTGAACGCCCGATGCCGGGCGGCCGGATCGCCGCTCCCTGAGCCTAGTTACCCTCGTCGAGGCGGCGGTCGAGATAGGCACCAACCCGGGATTCGACCTCGGGAAGGTGCTCGGTCCAGAAGTGGCTGGCACCATCTACAACGTCATAATCGATGACGATGCCCTTCTGGGTGCGCAGCTTGGAGACGACCTTCTCGACCTCCTGGGGCGGGGTGACAGCGTCGGTGCCGCCATGCAGCATCAGCCCGGAGGCTGGGCACGGAGCGAGGAAGCTGAAGTCGTACATATTGGTCGGCGGCGAGACCGATATGAATCCGTCGGTCTCAGGACGGCGCATCAGAAGCTGCATGCCGATCCAGGCCCCGAAGTCGAACCCCGCGACCCAGCACTGGCTGGCCGAGGGGTTCGTGACCTGAAGCCAGTCCAGGGCCGTCGCCGCGTCCGCCAGTTCGCCGATGCCGGAGTCAAACTCACCCTGGCTGCGCCCGACGCCACGGAAATTGAAGCGCAGGACCGAAAAGCCGCGCTTCATGAACAGGTGGAACAGCTGGACCGAAACCGGATGGTTCATCTGGCCGCCGGCCCGGGGGTGCGGATGCAAGATCAGGGCGATCGGCGCGTTCTCGGTCTTGCCGGCCGTGTAGCGGCCTTCGATACGTCCGGCCGCGCCGGTCAGAACCACCTCTGGCATCTCGCCTCCCTAAAGATGGAGCCCGAATAGTTGACTATCGCGCTTGGTCTTCCTAGATCGCAGGCATCGAACCTTGGCCGTCCCCGCGAGAAGCGGCGGCTTTAGCACAGGGGCCGGCGGCAAGGCTCGAAAAAATGCGAATTGGCTGAGGTCGGGACATGCGTCTGAGCACAAAAGGACGATACGCCGTCATGGCGATGGCCGATCTGGCGCGCCGCCAGGCGGAATCGGCGGAGCGCGCCGTCTCGCTTTCGGACATCGCCGCCCGTCAGGAGATATCCCTGTCCTATCTCGAGCAGCTCTTCGCGCGTCTGCGCCGCCGCGGCCTGGTCCAGAGCCACCGGGGTCCCGGCGGCGGCTACCGGCTGGCCCGGTCCGCAGTCGAGACCAATATCGCCGAGATCGTGCTGGCGGTGGACGAGCCTCTCAGGGCGACCCGCTGCGAAGCCCACACGCCCGGCTGCATGCGCAACGGTGAGCGCTGCCTCACCCATGACCTTTGGGAGGAAACCGGCAGGCAGATCGAGGCCTGGCTGGCATCAGTTTCCCTGGACGACGTCGTCGCCGGACGTGTTGGCACCCGAAAGGCTGCGGCATGACCAACCCCGGAATCTATCTCGACCACTGCGCCACCTCTCCCCTGCGCCCCGAGGCGCGGGCTGCGATGATCGCCGCCTTCGAGGTCACCGGCAATCCGAGCTCAGTGCATGCGGACGGCCGGGCTGCGCGCGCCCGTCTCGAGGCGGCGCGGGCCCAGGTGGCTATCCTGGCAGGCGCACCGCCGGCGGCCGTGACCTTCACCTCGGGCGGGACCGAGGCCAATGTGCTGGCCCTGCGCAGCGCCCTGGCTGCAGGCGCCCGCAGGCTCCTGATCTCGGCCATCGAGCATGATTGCATCCGCGAGACCGCCCTGGCTTCCGGCGTCGACGTCGTGGAGATCCCGGTCAGCCGGGAGGGGGTCGTCGACCTGGACGCCCTCGACGGCGCCATCGCCGCACAGCCTGTGTCTGCGGGCCCGGTCTTTGTCGCCCTCATGGCGGCGAACAATGAGACCGGCGTGATCCAGCCGACCCGGGACGCTGCGGAGCGGGTACGGGCGGCGGGGGGATGGCTCCACGTCGATGCGGTGCAATCGGCGGGTCGGCGTCCTTCAGGTCTCGAGGCGCTGGGCGCCGATAGCCTCGCCCTTTCCGCCCACAAGCTCGGCGGGCCCCAGGGGATTGGTGCCCTCGTCGCCGGACCCCGGACCCGAATCGTCCGGGACCTGCCGGGCGGTGGGCAGGAACATGGCCGCCGGGCCGGGACCCAGAACCTGATTGGCGCGGCGGGGTTCGGCGCGGCTGCGCAGGCCTCTGTAATCCGTGGCGATCTCCGGGCAGGCCGGGACGAAGCGGCGATAGCCCTCGCCAGGGCAGGGGCGATTGTCATAGGCGCCGGGGCCGAACGGCTTGACGACGTCCTCTGTATCGCCGCGCCCGACTTCGCCTCGGAACTCCAGGTGATGGGCATGGACCTGGCCGGGGTCCGGGTCAGCGCTGGCGCGGCATGCTCAAGCGGCAAGGTCCAGGCGAGCCACGTACTCAAGGCCATGGGCCTTGGCGACCACGCCGGCTGCGCCATACGCCTAAGCGGGGGCTGGTCGACCACCGCCGAGGACTGGCGGACCGCCGCCGCCGCCTGGATCGAACTTCATACCCGGCAGGCGTCCCGCCGCCGGCCGGTTGCGGCCTGAGGAGCAGACAGATGACCGCCGTCAAGGACACGGTCGACCAGGTTGCCGGGCTCGAGAAGTACGAGCACGGCTTCGTAACCGACATCGAACAGGAATTCGCGCCCCGTGGGCTGAACCGGGACACAGTAGCGTTTATCTCGGCCAAGAAGGACGAGCCGGACTGGATGCTCGCCTGGCGGCTGGAGGCCTTCGAGCGCTGGAGTGCGATGGAATCGCCGGACTGGGCCCGGGTCAGCTTCCCGCCCATCGACTACCAGGACGCGACCTATTACGCGGCGCCTCGGACCGGAGGCGGGCCCGCAAGCCTGGACGAGGTCGATCCCGAACTGCTGAAGACCTACGAGAAGCTGGGCATTCCCCTTCGGGAGCAGGAGGTCCTGGCGGGCGTGGTGGGTGCACCGCGCTACGCCGTGGACGCCGTCTTCGACTCCGTCAGCGTGGTGACCACCTTCAAGAAGGAGTTGGCTGAGGTCGGGGTTATCTTCTGCTCCATGAGCGAGGCCGTGCGCGAGCACCCAGAGTTGGTCCGCAAGTACCTGGGCACGGTCGTGCCGGTGACGGACAATTTCTTCGCCTGCCTGAATTCGGCGGTCTTCTCGGACGGAAGCTTCGTCTATGTCCCGCCCGGCGTGCGCTGCCCCATGGAGCTGTCCACCTATTTCCGGATCAACGCTGCGGGGAGTGGGCAGTTCGAGCGGACCCTGATCATTGCCGACAAGGGTGCCTATGTATCCTACCTCGAGGGCTGCACGGCACCGATGCGGGATGAGAACCAGCTCCACGCCGCCGTG
>JBMOEP010000161.1:0-5355 GCA_049314675.1 Phenylobacterium sp. | reverse complement strand
CGACCCTGATCCAGCACCGCAGCGCAGAGATCCTTGACCGGGTGAACCTGTTCCTCGGCACCGGCGCGGCCGGAAGGCTCAGGGTGGTCCAGGGGCCCCTGCGCGGGACCGGCTCCACGCCACCCGGACAGGCCCCCTCGCGACGGCGACCGCCGCCCCTCGACGCCGCCGTGGAGGCCGCCCTGGCCGAGGCGGCCGAGCCGGCCCGGAGCGAGCGGCTGAAGCGCGCCCTGGTGTCCCTGGGCCGGTCCGTCCACAGAAACCCGGCCCCCGGGGTCTGATCCCACGGTTCCACGCGGTCCCGGACGCGTAAGAATCGGGGTTTATTTGTTGTCCCTGCTATTTTCTGGAGGTCGCATGTCCCGTTTTAGCCCCCTCGCCCTGGTCGCCGTCGCCGGCGTCCTCCTCCTGGCGGCCTGCAGCCGCGGGTCGGCAACCTCCGTCGACGACATGACGATGGGAGACCCCAAGGCCGCCGTGAAGATGGTGGAATACGCTTCCGCCAGCTGCACGCACTGCGCGACCTTCAACAATACGGTCTTGCCGACCTTCAAGGCCAAGTACATCGACACCGGCAAGGTCCACTACACCCTCAAGGAATTCCTGACCCCGCCCAACGAGCTGGCGGCGGCCGGGTTCCTCACGGCGCGCTGCGCCGGCAAGGAAAAGTATTTCAGCGTGCTGGACGCCATCTTCCGCAGCCAGCAGGAGATCTTCCAGACCGGTGACATGCGGGGCGTCCTCCTGCGCGTCGCCCAGTCGGCGGGGCTGACCGAGAGCCAGTTCAACACCTGCATCACAGACGAGACGGCCCTCAAGGCGCTGAACGCCCGGGTCGAACGGGCGATCAAGCAGGACAAGATCACCGGCACCCCCGCCTTCTTCATCAACGGCAAGTCCGTGGGCTCGGGTGAAATCAGCCTGGCGGCACTGGAAAAAGCCGTCGCCGAAGCCTCGAAGTAAGGGAAACCGGTCAGGCAGGTGCAGTTCCAGCGGATCAGGCTCTCTGGCTTCAAGTCCTTTGTCGAAGCGACCGAGCTTCGCATCGAGCCCGGGATCACGGGTGTCGTCGGACCGAACGGCTGCGGAAAGTCCAACCTGCTGGAAGCCCTGCGCTGGGTGATGGGCGCCAATTCCGCCAAGGCCATGCGGGCCGGTGGGATGGATGACGTCATATTCGCCGGTTCGGGAGGCCGCGCCTCGCGCAATCACGCCGAGGTCGTGCTGACGATCGACAATACGGAGCGGCGCGCACCCGCCGCCTACAATGACAGCCCCGTGCTGGAGGTGGTCCGCCGGATCGACCGTGGCGAGGGATCGACCTACCGGATCAATGGCCGGGAGGTGCGCGCCCGGGACGTCCAGCTACTCTTCGCCGACGCCTCGACCGGATCGAATTCCCCGGCCCTGGTGCGCCAGGGTCAGATCTCGGAACTGATCGCCGCCAAGCCCCAGAACCGGCGCATGATCCTCGAGGAGGCGGCCGGGATTTCGGGCCTCCACTCCAGGCGGCATGAAGCCGAGCTGAGGCTCCGGGCGGCCGAGACCAACCTCTCGCGCCTGGACGACATCGCCCGGGAATTGGAATCGGCCCTGAACCGGCTGAGGCGAGAGGCCCGCAACGCCGAGCGCTACCGCCGCCTGTCCGCCGAGATCCGGACCCTTCAAGGTGCGGTCCTGTATGCCCGTTGGAGCGAGGCTGGCGAGGCTGTCGCCCGGCTCTCCGCCGAGACCCGGGACGCCGTCCAGGGGGTCGAGGACACGGCGCGGGCCGCAGCGGCAGCGAGCGCCCGGTCGGCCCGGGCCGAGGCCGCCACGCCCGCTCTGAGGGATGCCGAGACCCTGGCCACAGCCGTGCTCAACAAGCTGGCCATCGACCGCGACCGCCTGGAGCGAGAGGCCGAGGCCCTGGCCGACGAGGTCCGGCGGCTTGAGGCCGACATCGCCCGGATCGACGCTGACCGGGCCCGGGAGACCCAGGACTCGGCCGACGCCGCCGAGGCCCTCTCCCGCCTGGCGTTGGAAGTGGCCCGGCTGGAAGCGGAAATCGCCGCGGCACCGTCGCGGGGCCCGGAACTCGAGGCCGCCCTGCGGCGCACGGAGGCCGAACGCGACCAGGCCCAGGCCGAGGTCGAGGCCCTGACCGCTCGGGTCGCTGCAGAATCCGCCGGGCGACGGGCGGCTGAGGCGCGGGTCGAGGAGGCCCGGGGCCGGGTGGCCCGGACCCGCAGAGCCCTGGAGCAGGCCCAGCGCGAGCGCGAGGCCCTGTCGGGAGACGAAGGCCCCGAGGCCCTCGCTGCGACCCAGGCCCTGGCGGAGGCCGAAGCCCGGCTCGTTGCCGTCCGCGCCGAGCTGGAGGCCGCAGAGACCGTGCGGACCACCGCCGCCGAGCTGGAGTCCCAGGCCCAGTCTGCCGTACGCGAGGTGCGGGCCCGGCTTGACGTCGCCGAGGCCGAGGCCCGGGGACTGAGCCGGCTTCTCGAGGATGGCGGATCGGAGGGGTACGCCCCGGCGGTGGATTCCATCCTTCCCGAACGGGGCCTGGAGGCCGCCCTGGCGGCGGCCCTGGGCGATGACCTGGACGCAGCCCTCGATCCGGCCGCACCGGCCTTCTGGGGCGGCGCGATAAAGCCGGATGTGCGGCTTCCGGACGGCGCAGAACCCCTCGCCGCCCGGGTCCGGGCGCCGGGTGCCCTTGAAGCGCGTCTGGCCCTGGTGGGCCTGGTCCAGCGCGAGGATGGCGACCGCCTGGCCCTTAGCCTGGCGCCGGGCGTGCGCCTGGTGTCCCGCGAGGGCGACCTGTGGCGTTGGGATGGCTTCACCGCCCGGGCCGACGCGCCCCGGGCCGCTGCGGTCCGGATGGCCCAGAGGGCCCGGCTGGCGGAGCTGGAGGCCCTGCTGGCGGACCTCCGCCCCGAGGCGGACGCATCGGCGACGACAACCCGCACGGCGTCGGAACGCCTGGCCACAGCCGAGCAGGCGGTCCGCGAGGCCCGGCGCCAGCCGGCGGCGGCCGAACAGGCCCTCGCCCAGGCCCGGCAGGCCCGGGAACGCCATGACCGGGAGACTGCGCGCCGGGACGCCCAGCGCCAGTCCCTCGACGAGACCATCCGACGCTTCGACGCCGAGCGCATCGAGACCGAGACCGCCCTGGCAACCGCAGAGGCCGAGGCCGCGACCCTGGTCGGCGAAAGCGACGCCGCCGCCCAGCTCGAAGCCGCAAGGGCCCTGACGGCACCGGCTGTAGAGGCCGCCGCCCAGGCCCGGGCCGCCCTCGACACCGAGGTGCGCGAGCGTGAGGGGCGCCAGCGCCAGTTGGACCGGGTCCTGTCAGAGCGCGAGGACTGGTCGCGCCGGTCTGCCGCCGCGGAGACCCGCCTGGAACGGCTGGTTACCGAGCGCGCCCGGGCCCTCGGTGCCGTGGACGCGGCCCGGGAAAAGCCCGCCACACATGCCGAGCGCCTCCAGGCACTGCTTTCCGATCTGGGCCAGGCCGAGACCCGGCGGGCGGCTGCCGGGGACGCCTTGGCCGCCGCAGAGGCCGAACGCGCCGAGGCCACCCGAGAGACCCGCGCCTGCGACGCTGCGGCCGCGGAGGTCCGGGAGCGGCGGGCGGGGCTGGACGCCCGGCTGGAGGCCGCCCACGAACGGCTCGCCGAGATCGCCGGCCAGATCCGCGAGACAGCCAAGATCGAGCCCGAGGCCCTGGCCCGGGCCCTGGCCGATGAGGCCGTGGCCATCCCGTCGGAGGCTGGCGGAATCGAGTCCCACCTCTACAATCTTGAGCGCCAGCGCGAGGCCCTGGGGGCGGTCAACCTGCGGGCCGATGAGGAGAGCCGGGAGTACGCCGAGCGTCTCGACACCCTGCGCACCGAACAGGCCGACCTGTCGGGCGCCATCGGCAAGCTGCGCCAAGGCATTGACGAACTCAACGGCGAGGGCCGCGAGCGCCTGCTGGCCGCCTTCGACGTCATCAACGGCCACTTCCAGGCCCTCTTCCAGGCCCTGTTCGAGGGTGGCCAGGCCGAGCTGAGGCTGGTGGAGTCCGAGGATCCGCTCGAGGCGGGGCTCGAGATCTTCGCCTGCCCTCCGGGCAAGCGCATGGCGACCATGAGCCTGATGAGCGGCGGGGAGCAGGCCCTGACCGCCTGCGCCCTGATCTTCGCCGTCTTCCTGGCCAACCCGGCCCCGATCTGCGTCCTGGACGAGGTGGACGCCCCCCTCGACGACGCCAATGTGGACCGGTTCTGCAACATGCTGGACGAGATGCGCCAGCGGACCCGTACCCGCTTCATCGCCATCACCCACAATCCCGTCACCATGGCGCGGATGGACCGGCTTTTCGGGGTCACGATGGCCGAGCGGGGGGTCTCGCAGCTGGTTTCCGTGGACCTTCGGCAGGCCGAGGCCCTGGCGGCGGAGTAGCCCGGTGGCGGGAATCCCCGGACGGCGGGAGAGAGCCGGGGTCCCGGCCCCCTTTCAGCGGCAAATTCCTTTTCGATTTCAACGCGTTAAAAGGGTCCCGCCCAGCCTTGACGCACTGCGGCCGCTTCTATAGGTTCCGGCCCGAAATCCAGCCCGGGGTCCTGGCCTCCGCCAGGGGGCCGTCAGACCGTGTGACCCATGCCAGGATCGGATCCATCGAGGGAAGAGGCCATTCGTCGGCTTGACGAGCAGGCCGCGGCCCTCGAAGCGCGCACCACGCGGGAGGTTCCGGACCATGGGGCCCAGGCGGTGGGTTATGGATACCGGATCATGGCCCTGCTTCTTGGCGGGGTGTTCGTGGGCCTGGGGTTCGGGGCGGTGGTCGACTTCCTGGTCGGCTCAGCACCCTGGGGAATGATCGTCGGGGTCCTGGGGGGCTTCGCCATCTCGATCTGGATGGCCGTTCGGTCGGCCAGGACTTATAGCGCCGAGGCGGCGCGGGATTGGGGCCCTCCGCGGGACCTGCCCGACGACGCTGAGGACGATTGAAGGAGTTCAAGGCGGCATGGCCAGCCCGATGGAACAGTTCAAGATCCACGAGGGTCTACAGCTGCCGACCGTGCCTCTGCCCGGCGGTCTCGCCGTTGACTTGTCCATGAACAACTCGATCATGGCCATGCTGATCGCAGCGGGCCTGGTCATCGCCTTCTTCACGGTGGCCACCAGCCGCGCGACCGTGGTGCCGGGCCGGGTCCAGCTGATGGCCGAGGGAGTCTTCAGCTATATCGACGATATGGCGGCGGGGATCATCGGTCCCGAGTCCCGCAAGTTCTTCCCCTACGTTTTCTCGATGTTCCTGTTCATCCTGTCGATGAACATGCTGGGCCTCTTCCTGGCCTTCACGGCCACCTCCCAGCTGGCGGTCACCGC
>JBMOEP010000160.1:0-5383 GCA_049314675.1 Phenylobacterium sp. | reverse complement strand
ATGACCGACTTCCAGTCCTCCGACGAGGAGATCACCCCGCCGGGAGCCGAAGCCTCCTTCGGCCTCGCTGAAGGGGTCCGGGCCCCTCCCGGCGCAACCGAGGCCGAAAAGATGGCCCTCCTGCGCAGGGCCGCCCCCGTCTATCGGGGCCGCGAGGTGGTGGAGGAGGGCACCTACCTCACCGACGCCTTCACCCGCGAGGCCATCAGCTTCATCGACGGCACCGCAGGACGCCCCTTCTTCCTCTACCTCGCCCACGCGGCACCGCATACGCCCCTGCAGGCGCCGGCCCGCTACATCACACGCAACCGCGACATCCCGGACAAGGGCCAAAGGGTCTACGCCGCCATGGTCACCGCCCTGGACGACGGGGTCGGGCGGATCCGTGCGGAGCTCAAGGCGCGGGACCTGGAGAGGAACACCGTCATCGTCTTTCTCTCCGACAACGGCTGCGCCGGCTACATCGGGACGGCCTGCACCAACGGTCCGCTGAACGGCTTCAAGGGCCTGCACCTCGAGGGTGGCGTGCGGGTGCCCTACATCATTTCCGCGCCCGGGCGCTTCCGCCGCGGCGGGGTGGAGGACCAGGTGGTTTCCAGCCTCGACATCGTCCCCACGGCCGCCGCCCTGGCGGGGGCGACCCTGCCGAAAGGGACAGACGGCCAGAATCTCGTTCCCTACCTCTCCGGACCTAAACCGAAGGGCTTCGCCCGCCGCCTCTTCTGGCGCTCTGGCCCCAACTCTGCTGTGCGAGACGGCGCCTGGAAGCTTTGGAGCGTCAACCGGGCCGAGCCGGGCGAGTCCGAGAGCCTCACCGCCGGCATCACCCCCGATGGCGTCCAGGCCCAGGTCTCTGCCCAGGGCGCCTACGACATGCTCTACAACCTGGCCGAGGACCCCGGCGAGAGCCGTAACCTCGCCGCCACCCGCCCCGAGGTCGTCGCCCGCCTGAAGGCCGAGATCGCCGAATGGGACCGGGGCAATGTCCCGGCCCAGTGGACCAGCATGCGCCAGGCGGTGCGCCGCCATGAGGGCCAGATGCTGAAGATCTATCCCTAACCTCACCTTCCCGCCGCCGGCTTGTCGCCCTGCCGGAGGCGGGCCATGATTTCCCCTGATCTCCAATCTGCGGAAGCGCCATGTCCGAATCCTTCTCCCGCCACCTGGTCGACCCCGAACTCCTGCCCATGCTGGACGCCTTCCCGACGGCGGTCCTGACCGAGGCCATGCTGCCGGGTATGCGGGGGCGGGCCTCCTGGTTCCCCGCCGACCCGAAGGACGCTGAGCGAACGGACCAGGTCCGGCGGATGATCCCGGGCCGCGCCGGCGACCCGGATGTGGAGGTCCTCATCTACCAGCCCCGGGGCGTCGAAGGGCCCCTGCCCTGCATCCTGCACATCCACGGGGGCGGCTACGTCTCGGGCCGGGCGGACGGCAACGAGGCTGTGCACCGCCCCATGGCCGCCGACCTCGGTTGCGTCATCGTCACGGTGGAATACCGCCTGGCACCGGAGACCCGGTTCCCCGGCGCTGTCGAGGATTGCTACGCCGCCCTGGCCTGGACCCTGGCCAACGCCGCTGAGCTGGGGGTCGACCCGGGCCGGGTCGGCGTCATGGGCGAGAGCGCCGGCGGGGGCCTGGCCGCCGGCCTCGCCCTGCTGGTCCGGGACCGGGGCGAGCACCGCCTCGCCTTCCAGCACCTCATCTATCCCATGATCGACGACCGGACCTGCACCCGCCCCGATCCGCATCCAACGGTGGGCGAGTTCATCTGGACGCCGCACAACAACCGTTTCGGCTGGGCGGCCCTGCTCGGGCATGAGCCCGGGATCGAGGGGGTCTCGCCCTATGCCGCCGCGTCCCGGGCCGAGAGCCTGGCGGGCCTGCCCCCGACCTTCATTGCCGTCGGCGCCCTGGACCTCTTCCTGGAGGAGAACCTGGAATACGCCCGGCGGCTGACCCGGGAGGGAATTCCGACCGAGGTCCACGTCTATCCGGGCGCCTTCCACGCCTTCCAGGTCATGCGCGGTGCCCGGGTGGCCCAGGCGGCCGAGCGCGACAGCCGCGCCGCCCTTGCGCGGTTCCTGAACGGCTGAGGCCCCGGGTCAGGGTCAGGGTCAGGCCGGGTTGCGGGCGCTCACCATCCAGGTCGCCGAGGGCATGTAGACGGCCTCGTCGCGAAGCCAGGGCGACACCGCCTGGCGGACGCGGTCGCGCAGGACGGGGGCGAGATCCGGCCGCTCGCGCAGGATCGCGCCCAGGGGCCCGACCCGGAAGCTCATCTCCACCGTCCCCTCCAGGTCCAGGCCACCGATCGCCTCGTCATGGGGAGCGATATCGACTCCTGTAAAGCCGGCCTCGGCCAGGATCCGCCGCACCCGGTCAGGGTCGGCGAAGGCGAAGGGGCCCGGCGCCCCGGGCTCCGGCGGTGGGGCTGGCGGGACCAGGCCCGCGGCGGTCTCGGCGGGCAGGCGCATCCAGAGGTTCTCGGCCAAGGGCCGCCAGCAGACGAAGGCCAGGCGGCCTCCCGGCTTCAGGGCACTGCGCAGGTTGCCGAAGGCGGCCACAGGGTCAGCGAAGAACATCACGCCGAACCGGGAGAAGGCCGCGTCCCGGCCGCCGGGAAGTGCCGCGGTCTGGGCGTCGGCCTCACGGAACTCCAGGCCCCGGGCGCCGGCCTCCGCCGCCCGCTGGCGGGCGACCTCCAGCATGGGGACCGAAATGTCCAGACCCAGGACCTCGCCCTCCGCACCGACCCGCCGGGCCAGCTCGAGGCTGGTGTCACCGCAGCCGCAGCCCACATCCAGCAGGGTTTCCCCCGGTGCCGGGGCCAGCCGGTCCATGGCCACAAGGCCAAGGGGGCGGATCTGCCGGTCGATCTGGTCCTGCTTGCTGGCCCAGGTTCGCCCGGCGGCGTCATTCCAATAGGCGACCTGGGTCGCGTTCGCCGCACTCATGCCGAAATTCCCTCCGAATACCGCCGAACAGGTGCCGGCTTGTCCCGCAACGCCCAGAGCCTCACCCTGTCGCTTCCAGACGGACTCCGCCAGATGCCCTTCCGCCGATCCCTTCTCGCCCTGGCCTTCGCCCTGGGCCTTGACGTCTTCGGCCAGGCCGCCGCGGCGGCACCTGCGCCCGCGGGCCTGGAGGCCGGCCTCGACGCCATCCTCGCCCGGGGCGCGCCCGGGGTCTCCGTCCTGGTCTACCGGAATGGCGACCAGCTCTACCGGATGGACCGCGGGCGCATCGCCCTTGATGAACGCCTACCCGTCGCCTCGGCCTCCAAGTGGATGGCTGCGGCCCTGGTCATGACCGTGGTCGATGAGGGCCGCCTGTCCCTGGATGAGCCGATCGGCCGGCGCCTACCGGAATTCCAGGGCCCGTCCGGCGAGATCACCCTGCGCCAGCTGCTCTCCTACACCGCCGGCCAGGGCAGCCTGCTGGGCATGTCCGACCTCCTCCAGGATTCCGGGATGACCCTGGCCGAGTCTTCTGTCCGGATCGCTGGCCGTCCCCAGGCGGATCCCCCCGGGGCGGTCTTCCGGTACGGCGGGCCATCCTTTCAGGTCGTCGGGGCCCTGGTTGAACAGGCCACTGGCCAGCGTTGGGCGGATCTCTTCGAGGCGCGTATCGCCCGGCCGCTCGGCATGACGTCGACCACCTGGGGTCACCCCCTGCGCCCGGACCTTGATCCGGTGACCGTCCGCAATCCCAACCTCCAGGGCGGGGTCTACACCACCGCTGCCGACTACGGCCGCTTCCTGGGGATGGTGGCGGGAAGGGGGGCCCTGGACGGCCGGCACGTGCTCTCGAAGGCCGCCGTCACCGAGCTGGAGACGGTCCAGACGGCAGGCAAGCCCATAGCCTATAGGCCCCCGGGGATGTCGGGTATCGACGCCTACAACCTTGGGAACTGGTGCGAGGTCGCCGGGGCGGACGGTGCCTGTGTCCTGGCCTCCAGCCCCGGAGCCTTTGGCGTCTATCCCTGGATCGACCGCCGAACCGGCCTCTACGGGCTTTTCTTCCTGAGGTACCAGCTCCCCCTGGTGGTCGAGCCCATCCGCGAGGCCCGGGCCCTCATCCTGTCCGCCGCGCCCTGACCGCGCCTCAGGCCGACAGGGCGTAATCCTCCAGGACCGGCGCCTTCATCTCGGCCTCAAAGGTCTCGTAGGACCAGGGGTAGGTGGCGACATTGCCATGGGCGTCGAAGTACCAGCTGCGGCAGCCCGAGGCCCAGATGGACCCGGTCAGCTTTTCCTTCAGCGCCTGGGTCCAGGCCTGTGTGGGCGCCTCCCGGGGCGTGATCTCCCGGGCCTGGCCTTCGATCAGCAGGTCCACCAGCTGCAGGACATAGTCCAGCTGGCGCTCGGCGGTCATCAGGAAGGAGAAATTGCCCAGGGGGCTGTTGGGGCCGCCCAGCATGAACCAGTTGGGCAGGTCGGGAACCGTCACCCCGCGATAGGTGACATTGCCCCGGGCCCAGGTCTCGGAGAGCGCCCGGCCGCTACGCCCGGTGATCCGCATGTCGCCAAACGGATGGTGGGCATCGAAGCCCGTGGCCAGGACCAGGACGTCCAGTTCATGGAGCCGCCCGTCCGCCGTCCGCAACCCGCCGGCCTCGATCCGGGCGATGGCGTTGGTGACCAGCTCGGCGTCCGGCCGCTGGATGGCCGGATAGAAGAGGCTCGAGACGATCAGCCGCTTGCAGCCCATCCGGTAGTCGGGCGTCAGCCGGGCCCTCAGGCCGGGGTCGGCGACCGTGTTCAGGTTATCCAGGCAGGCCTGGGCCATGCGGTCGTAGACGTCCGGCGCCTCTCCGGCCACCGCTGCGCAGAAGGCGCCGTTGAAGGCCTGGGCGAGGTGGGCGTACTGGTCCGCAAGGAGGGCCGGGTCCGCCCGGTAGGCGGCGCGCTTCTCGTCGGCGATCGGCAGGTTCGGCTCGGGCAGGATCCACTGCGGGGTGCGCTGGAAGAGGCTGACCTTCTCGGCCCGGTCGACGATGGCCGGGACGACCTGGATGGCCGTGGACCCGGTGCCGATGACGCCAATGCGCTTTCCCTCCAGGGGGACCGAGTGGTCCCAGCGGGCGGTGTGGAAGGCGGCGCCGGCAAAGTCCTTCAGGCCCTCGATGTCCGGGAGTGAGGGATGGTGCAGGATGCCCACGGCGGTGATGACGGCGTCGAACCGCCCCTGGGGTCCCTGGTTGGTGACGATCTCCCAGGCGCCGTTCCGCCAGTCCGCCGACCGGACCTCGCTGTTGAACCGGACCCGGGCCTCGACCCCGTAGTCCGCCGCCACCTTTCGCATGTAGGCCTGGATCTCCGGGGCTGGGGAGTATTTGTGGCTCCACTCCGCATTGGGAGCGAAGGAGAAGCGGTAGAGG
>JBMOEP010000159.1:0-5393 GCA_049314675.1 Phenylobacterium sp. | reverse complement strand
GGCGGCGAGGATCCGCGCGGGATCGTCGGCTGTCAGGGCCAGGGCGAAACGGTCACTGTGGCGCGCCACCATCTCGCGGATTTCGGCGACCCGATAGAATGCGTGGTCCCGGGCGACGGCATTGCCCGTGGTTCCCCGGGCCCCCTGCGGCGTGAAGACGACGAAGAAACCGCCGTCGACCCCGCCCTCGATCATCCGCGGCAGGTCGACCTGGCTGCCGTCCCGGGTGGTGTCATGGCGGTCGAGTATGCTCCAGCCCGGCCGGCCCAAGTTGGCAGGCGTGTCGAAGTGGGTGTCCAGCACCACCGCTGCCTCATGGACACGGCGAGGGTCCGGGCTCGCGGCAGATGCGGACGCGGTGACGCTCAGGCTGAGGAAGGTCGACAGGCAGAGGCTGGCGAGAAGCGCGGGTCTTGGGGGCACGTGAGGAACTCCGGGGCTTCCTCACACTTCCCGCACGCCTGCGGCCCTTGCAACCCCCATGAATCCGTCCCGCCGCGGATTCAGGCCCTCTGGTTGAGGGTGATCGATGTGGCGGTGTTAAGGTCGTGCGTCTTGGCGCTCGGGCCGTAACCTATGCCTTTGGACCTCTGGGCGGCGACCTCGGTGGCAATGGCCTGGACCAGCCCCTCCGTGACGTTGCGGGCGGCGTCCAGGGCGCGCCCCTGCCGGGCCAGGACGGCATCGAAGGCTTCGGTCGCCCGCATCAGCTGGGTCCGGCCCTCAAGCGTCGCCGACGCGACCAGGTCGGGATTGGCGCGCACCCGCGCGGACTCGTGTCGGTACAGGTTGGCGAGCCGGGAGGTCTCCTCCACAAGGGCCGCGGCGTCCTGCGGGCGATGGGTCTCGAAGGCCTGGGCCTCTGCGGCGATGAGTTCGGTGAGCCGTTCGGTGAGGGAGATCAACTGGCCGACGCGTTCATCGGCGTTGCCTGCGGATAGGGCCATAGACATTCTCCTAGCTGAGCCCCTGGAGCTTGAGCATTTGCGCCTGGACGGGACCGGCCAGGCCGATCCCCCCTGAACGGACGATCTGGCGGGCCACGGCATCCCCGAGGAAGGAGCGGAATGCCGCCTCGCCCGACCCCCCGGTGAAAGGACCGGAGGTATCCACCTCCGAGAACATCTGGTTGATCATCACCGACAGGAAGGAGGCCTCGAAGTCCTGTGCGGACTTCGCGATCCGGGTCCTCTGGAAGGTCTCTGACGGCGAGGGTGCCAGGGGTGCAGTGGTCGTGGCCGTGGAAACGGGAGTAGCAGGGCTCATCACATCACCTCGATGTCGGCCTGGAGGGCACCTGCCGCCTTGATGGCCTGCAGGATGGAGATCATGTCCCGCGGGGTCACGCCCAGGGCGTTCAGACCTGAGACGAGGCTGGAGAGGGAGGCCCCGTTCCGGAGGGTGATGAGCTGCTTGCCCTTCTCCTCCTCGACGTCCACCGTCGATTGGGGGGTCACGGTCGTCTGGCCCTGCGAGAAGGCGTTGGGCTGGCTGACGGCGGGAGTTTCCTGAACCCGGATGGTCAGGTTGCCCTGGGCGATCGCAACGGTGGAGATCCTCACGCTCTCTCCCATGACGATCACGCCGGCGACCTCGTCGATGACCACCTTTGCAGGCTCATCGGTGTCGACAGGCAGGTTCTCGACGCGTGAGATCATGGCGACCATGTTCACGCCTGTCGGTGGACGGAGGGTGATGATCGTGGGGTTCTCCACCGTGGCCGAGCCCGGGAAGACGCCGTTCACGGCTTCGGCCACCCGGCGGGCGGTGGTGAAGTCCGGGTTGCGCAGGGTCATCCGCATCTGCGGCATGGAGGCCAACTGGAAACCAAGCTCGCGCTCGACGATTGCACCGCCCGAGATGCGCCCCGACGTCGGCACGCCCTTGGATACAGAGCTTCCCGAGGCGCCTCCCGCCGAGATTGCGCCAGTCTGGACCGTTCCCTGGGCTACGGCATAGGCTTCGCCGTTCGCGCCCATCAGCGGCGTCACAAGCAGGGTTCCACCGAGCAGGCTCTTGGAGTCGCCCAGGGCGGAGACCGTGGCGTCGATCGGTGCACCTGCCGTCGTGAAGGGCGGTAGCCGGGCGGTGACCATGACCGCGGCGACGTTCTTGGTGTTGAGGTTGGTCTCCCGGATATTGACGCCCAGGCGCTCCAGCATGGCCTCAAGGCTCTGTCGGGTGAAGGGAGCGTTCCGCAGAGAGTCGCCCGTGCCGTTCAGGCCGACGACCAGGCCGTATCCCACCAGCATGTTGTCCCGCACGCCCTCGAACTCGACGATGTCCTTGATCCGGGAACGGGCCTGGGCCTCGTCGCCGATCCCGGCGAGGAGGAGGACCCCGGCCAGAGCAAGGCTGAAGAAACGACTGCGTCCGAACATGAGTGCGCCTTCCGGGCGATTGAACCCACGCCCGTCCTTGCGAGACCCGTGCCACCCGCCGACCCTGAAAAACCCTTTAGAGTCAGAAGACTTTGCGCCTGCACCCCAGAGGCATCGGCGCCGGGTGCAGAAATTGCCCGGCATTAACCATACCTCAAGCCTGGAGGGTCTAGGGTGAGGGGATGAAAGTCATGGGTCCAGGCGGTGTTTCAGGCGGCGCCCCCGCCTCCAAAAAGGCCGGGGCTTCCGGCGGTGCCTTCAGCCTGCCCTCTACGGCGGCCGCAGGGCCGTCGGCCACGGCTGCGCCCGTCTCAGGGACTTCGGCGCTGATGGGCGTCGAGTCCCTTCTCGCCCTGCAGGATGCCGGCGGTCCGCTTGACGGCCGCAGGCGCTCCATGCGTCGGGCCGTCCGGCTTCTCGACGTGCTCGATGACCTGAAGGTCGCCCTCATCGACGGCATGCTGAGACCGGACCAGATCCGCGCACTCTCCCTGGCCATTGCCGAACAGAGGGCCACGACCGGCGATCCGGCGCTCGAAGCGGTTCTCGACGAGATCGAGACCCGGGCCGCAGTGGAACTCGCCAAGCTCGAGGTTCTCGGTCTTAGGTCCTGAGAGTCGTTCAGGGACGTTGCGCGGCCAATCGGGTTTGCTATAAGCCCGCCGACAACAGGGCTTTGCATCCCGGGGGTGAGGTGTCTATGCCCAAGGCCGACGTATTGGCGAGTGGTAAGGAGTATCGTCCGTCTGAGGACGAGACTTTCATGAACCAGCGGCAGCTGGAGTACTTCCGCCGCAAGCTGCTGGCCTGGAAGGATGAGATCCTTCGGGAGTCCCGAGAGACCGTTGTCCACCTCCAGTCTGAGACTGAAAACCATCCCGATCTCGCCGATCGGGCGACGTCCGAGGCAGACAGGTCGCTTGAACTCCGCACCCGCGACCGGCAGCGCAAGCTGATCTCCAAGATCGACGAAGCTCTGCGCCGAATCGACGAAGGCTCTTACGGCTATTGTGCAGAGACTGGGGAGCCGATCGGCATCGCCCGCCTTGACGCCCGGCCTATCGCCACCCTGAGCCTTGAGGCGCAGGAGCGTCACGAGCGCCGCGAGCGGATCCATCGTGACGACTGAGGGGGCTGTCCTCCCGGTCGTCGATCCTTTCTACGCCATCGGTCTCAGCCTCCTTGCCCGTCGCCTGGAAGCCGGGGGTGCCAACATCATCCATATGGAGTTCGGCCAGCCCTCCACCGGTGCGCCCTCCCGGGCGATTGCGGCGGCCCATGCCGCCCTCGACTCAGATCCCGGAAGCTACTGGGAGAGCCAGGACCTCAAGGCCCGGCTTTCCAGGCACTATTCGGAATCCTACGGGGTCGACCTGCCGGCGGGCCGGATCCTGCTGACCTGCGGGGCCTCGCCAGCCCTGGTCCTGGCCCTCTCCACTCGTTTTCCTGCCGGAGCGCGCATTGCCCTGGCCCGTCCAGGGTACGTGGCCTACCGCAATACGATCCGCGCCCTGCACATGGAGCCGGTCGAGATTCCCTGTGGTGCCGACGTCGACTTCCAACTCTCCGCCGAGGCGCTGGAGGCCGTTGAAGGCCCCCTGGATGGGGTGATCATCGCCAGCCCCGCAAATCCGACGGGATCGATCCTTCCGGCCCCCAGGCTGGAAGCCATAGTCCGGTTCTGTGAGTCCCATGGGCTGGGTCTGGTTTCCGACGAAATCTACCATGGACTGACCTATGGCGAGCGGGCGAGGTCGGTCCTCGAATTCACGGACCAGGCCTTCGTTGTGAACAGCTTCTCCAAGTATTTCAGCATGGTGGCCTGGCGGCTGGGTTGGCTCGCCGCGCCCCCGGACCATGCCGACCGGGCCCGGGCCCTGATCAGCAACCTGTTCCTGACGCCGCCGTCCCTGAGCCAGCACGCCGCCCTGGCCGCCCTGGACTGCCGGGAGGAGCTGGAAGCCAATCTCGACGTCTATCGGACCAATCGCGGCCTGCTGCTGCAGGCCCTGCCAGGACTGGGACTGGCCTCCATCGCGCCTGCGGACGGAGCCTTCTACGTTTATGCGGACGTGGGCCATCTGACGCAGGACAGCCTTTCGTTCTGCGAAAGGATCCTCCGCGAAACCGGCGTCGCCCTCGCGCCCGGGATCGACTTCGATCCGGTGGAAGGCGGCCGCTTCATCCGTTTCAGCTTCGCGCTCTCCAACGACCTCGTGCGCGAGGGCCTGGAGCGCCTGGCGCCCTGGTTTGCCGCCCAGCCCCGGCTTGGCGCCGCGCCCACTTGACCCGACCCCCTCCTGCGCAGGAACCTTCCACGGCATCGCCGGTGATCGGCAGAGGGAGGCCAAGAACGCCATGCAAGCCCTGACCCGGTTCCTGACGGACGAATATCTCTGGATCATCGGCCTGGCTGTATTCATCCTGATGGTGACGGTCCGGTCCCTGGCCGAGAGGATCCGGCGGCGACGGTCGAGTGCGGTCGGGGAGGGGGTTTCCCAGGCGGGCGAAGGGCTGATCGCCACCGCCGTCGTCGGCCTGCTCTCTCTCCTGGTCGCCTTCACCTTCTCCCTGGCCCTGTCACGTCATGAACTCAGGCGGACCCTGGTCGTTGAGGAGGCCAATGCGATTGCCATGGGCTACATGCGCGCCCAACTGCTCGACGCGCCTTACCGGAGCGACCTCAGCAATATCATCGTCTCCTACGCTCAGGTACGGCGCGTCAGCGCGGAACTCTGGGGACCTGCCCAGCTGGCCGCCCAGAAACATTCCGAGGCCCTGCAGGGTCCCCTCTGGCAACGCACGGCTGCAGCGGCGCGGGCGTCGCAGACCCCCGCCCTTGCCAATGCTTTGGTCCAGAGCATCACCCGGATGATTGAGGTCGAGGCACAGAGGAAGGCCGCCCTGGACGCCCGGATTCCTCCCGCCGTCCTCTTGGCCCTCATGGCCTATGCCGTCTGCGTCGCCGGGATCCTGGGCTATGTCGCCGCTGGGGCCCATGGCCACCGAAGT
>JBMOEP010000158.1:0-5393 GCA_049314675.1 Phenylobacterium sp. | reverse complement strand
GCGGCGAAGCCGGGCCCATATGTACAGCGCAGGTCCGGAAGGATCGGCGCAGCGGCAGGGACCGTCCGCCGGGACGGGCTCGCGGACTGCGTACTTAACCCTCGCCCGCGCTGACGCCGGGCGGACAAGAGGAGTGAGCGCCATGCGGATCGGGGTTCCCCGTGAAATCAAGCCGGACGAGCACCGCGTGGGGCTGAGCCCCGCTGCCGTCCGGGAACTGATCGCCCATGGCCACGAGGTGGTGGTGCAGGCGGGCGCCGGGGAAGGGTCGGGCTTTCCCGACGCGGCCTATGCGGCGGCGGGGGCCCGGATGGCGGCGGACGCCGAGGACGTCTTCCGGGGTGCGCAGCTGATCATCAAGGTCAAGGAGCCGCAGGCGGTCGAATGGGCACGCCTGACTCCGGACCATATCCTCTTCACCTACCTGCACCTGGCGCCCGATCCGGCCCAGGCGGCGGGCCTGCAGGCTTCAGGCTGCGCCGCCATCGCCTACGAGACCGTCACCGACGCTCAAGGCGGCCTGCCCTTGCTGGCACCCATGTCCGAGATCGCAGGGCGCCTGTCGGTCCTGGCGGCCGCCCAGCATCTGCAGAAGCACAATGGCGGGATGGGCCTGTTGTTTCCAGGCGTGGCGGGCTCACCCCCGGCCCGGGTGACGATACTGGGCGGCGGCATGGTCGGCGCCAACGCCGCCCGGATGGCTGTGGGCCTGGGGGCCCAGGTCACTGTGGTGGAGCGGTCTATTCCCCGGCTCCGGGTGCTCGACGACCTTTTCGCCGGGCGAATCCGCACCCGGTATTCCAGCCTCGATGTCGTGGAGGCCGAGATCCTCGCAGCGGACGTGGTCATCGGGGCGGTACTCGCACCCGGGGCCGCGGCACCCCGGCTGGTGCGGCGGGAGCATCTGGCGTGCATGACGCCCGGTTCCGTGATCGTCGATGTCGCCATCGACCAGGGCGGCTGCTTCGAGACCAGCCGGCCAACCACCCACCATGAGCCGACCTATGTCGTCGACGGCGTGGTCCACTACTGCGTGGCCAACATGCCGGGAGCCGTCCCGCGGACAGCCTCCGAGGCCCTGGGGAACGCCACCCTACCCTTTGTCCTGAAGCTCGCGGATCATGGCCTCGAGGCCCTCGCAAGCGATCCGCACCTGGCGCGCGGGCTGAATGTCCACAAGGGCCGTATCACCCATCCGGCAGTCGCGAAGGCGCTGGACCAGGAACCGGCAGATCCCTTCGGCGCCTGGGCCTGAGCCCACCGGGCTCCCATCCGGGGAAAGGCCCTAGGCGGCGGCCCAGGAGCCGGGATCGAGGGCGTTAGGATCATCGATGGCCATGTCGTCCCAGTCCAGGTCCGGCGGCGGACTGGCAGCGGCGGCGACCACAGCGTTGAGTTCGGCGGCGGAGGCCACACCGACCAGGACGGCGGTGGCCTCGGGCCGCGAAAGGGCAAAGCCCAGGGACGCTTGAAGCGGATCGGACCGACCCTCGGCGATCATGCGGCGGGCGCGGGAGATCCGGGCCGCGGCCTCCCGAAGGTGGCTGGGCGCCCGGTCGGGCGGTAGCAGGATGAGGCCGTTCAGGAAGATCGACCTGAGGTGGACCTCCATGCCAAGGCCGGCAATGGCGGCCAGGGTGCCATCATTTATGAGCCTCTGGTCCAGAAGGCTTGCGGGCGCCTGGATAATGTCGGGTCGGAACCTGCGGGCGACGCCCAGCGGATCGTCGGACGCAAAGACGGAGACCCCGATCTTGCGGGTCAGGCCCGAGTCGCGGAGGGCCTTCAGGCGGTCCCAGAGGGCGGCGCCATGGGGTCCGAGAAGCTCGGCGACCGAGGGCACGACGATGCATTCGGCCTGGGAGACGCCAAGCCGGCCGAGGCTCGCGCGGGCTTCGGCCTCGATCATGTCCGGACCCCGGTCCGGACGGATGGTGGAAATGCAGACGTTGAAGCGATCCGGGCGCGGCAGGACCTCGCCGATCTCGCGCTCGGCCTGGGCCGAGCGGCCGGTGACGTCGAAGAGGCGGATTCCCGAGCGGGCCGCGACTTCAAGTATATCCTGGACCTCAGCACGAGGCGGGCGGCCGCGGACCGGAGCCCGGTCGAGCGCGAACTGCCCCGAACCGAGGCCAAGCTTGGAAACCGGTGAAGACATGATTTCTTCAGGTACGCCCTGAGTGACTGATGGACCCATCTTGACGCCAATGCCTAAAGAAGCGGTTTCTGAAATGCTTACAGGGGGTTAAATTCCACCCATGAGAACTCCCCTTCCCGACTGGCCGGTCTTCGGATTCGTCGATGATGTGCGCCCGGCCCTCGACCAGGTCCGCAGCCGGGGCCAGCCGGCCGTGCTGGCCACCCTGGTGGCCGTGGAGGGCGGCGGGCCCCGCCCGGTCGGGACCCAGATGGTCTTTTCGCCGTCGGGGGATGAAGGCCCAGACCTCGTCGCCGGCTATTTCTCGGGCGGCTGCGTGGAATCGGATATCGCCGACCATGCCTATGCCTGCCTCGAGGACGGCGCGCCCCGGCGCCTGGTCTATGGAGAGGGCAGCCCCTGGCCGGACATCCGGCTCCTCTGTGGGGCGAGGATCGAGATCCTGCTCGAACGCATCCCTCCGGACGATCCCGCCCTGGGGAGCCTGCTCGACGCTTGGCGGGCCCGACGCCCGGTCGACTGGCTGACCGACGGCACCCGCCGGGCCTGCGGGGCCCCGGAGGCCATCGAAGACTGGCCAGGCGCCTTCCGCAGGCGTTGCGACCCCGCACAGAGGCTGGTCGTCTTCGGATCGGACCCCACGGCCCTGGCCATCGCCTGGCTGGGCGCCCAATCTGGCTTCGAGACGACTCTGGTGCGGGGAAAGGGTCCGGAGTCGGCCCCTCCGGCGCCCGGCCTGGCCTATAGCCGCGAGGCGCCCACCGAGGCCCTGGCGGCCATCGGAACCGACGCCTGGACCGCCATCGCCATCGCCTCGCACAACCTCGAACTGGACCGCGAGGCCCTGGCCGCAGCCCTGCCCTCAGGGGCCGGCTATGTCGGCCTCCTGGGCGCCCGGCGTCGCCTGGAGGAAAGACTTGCGCCGCTCCGTGCGGCCGGGGTCAGCGAGGATATCCTCGGCCAGGTACATGCGCCCATCGGCCTCGACATCGGCGGCAAGTCGCCCTGGGCCGTCGCTGTTTCCGTAATCGGCGAAATCATGGCCGAGCGTTTCGGCGGCGGCGCACGCTAGCCCCTGAGCAGGGGCAGGACCTCCACCCGGTCGCCGCTGGAGAGAGCCGGAGCGCCCGGCAGCCGGCGCAAAAGAGCGTCCGCCTCGGAGAAAATCCGCACCAGGGAAGAATCCTGGTCGGTGAAGGCCTCGACGCTCTCGCCGTCCGGACCGGTCCTCAGACGCGCCCGCATCCAGTGCTCCCGGGGGCCGTTGGCCGGCAGGGGGGCGACCAGGGGAAGGGTGCGCAGGGCGGGCCCCGCCGGACGGCCCTCAAGACCCGCCACAAGGGACCGAAGGAACAGTTCGGCGCAGACAAAGGCCGAGGCGGGATTCCCGGGCAGGCCCAGCAGCGGCCGCCCGTCGGATAGGGTGCCGAAGAAGGTGGGCTTGCCGGGGCGTACCGCCACGCTCTCGACCTTCATGGACAGTCCCAGGTCGCCCGCCGCCGCCCGGACCAGGTCGTGGTCGCCCACCGAGGCGCCGCCGAGGGTGACCACCAGGTCCCCGCCAGCTTGGGCGATCGCCTCGCGGACAGCCTCGCGGCGGTCGCGCACGCCGGTGACGCGTAGCACCTCGGCACCCCAGGTCTTGAGCATGGCCTCCAGCCCCGGGGACCCGGAATCATAGATCTGCCAGGGGCCGGGCCTGGCCGGCGCCTCGACCACCTCCTCGCCCGTGGACACGATGCTGATGCGCGGACGCCGGATCACGGCGACACGGTCGCGTCCCGCAGACGCGCACAGGGACAGCCGCCAGGGATCGAGCCGAAGGCCGGAAGCCAGGAGCCGGTCGCCGGCCCGGAAGTCACGGCCAGCATGCCGGACATTGTCGCCGACAACGGCGGCGGGGACCTCGACCCCCTCGCCATCCCGCCGGGCATCTTCCTGGATTACGACCGCGTCGGCGCCCTCGGGCAGGGCCGCGCCCGTGAAGATCCGGATCGCCTGACCCGGCGAATGGCGGCCCTCGAACCCATGGCCCGCCGCACTCTCGCCGACGATGGCGAGCCGGCCCGGGACATCGGCGGCGCGGACCGCCCATCCGTCCATGGAGGAATTGGTGAAGGGCGGCTGGTCACGGACCGCGCGGATATCTTCGGCCAGCACCCGGCCGAGGGCCTCGCCGAGCGGCAGGTCCACCGCCTCCAGGGGGCGGATCTCCGCCAGCATGGCCGCACGGGCGGCCTCGACCGTCATCAGCTTCACGGGTGGACCCAGTCTCCGGAACGCCCGCCGGACTTGGACAGGAGGCGGATGTCCTCGATGACCATGCCCCGGTCGGCGGCCTTGAGCATGTCGTAGAGGGTCAGGCAGGCCACGCTGACCGCCGTCAGGGCCTCCATCTCCACACCGGTACGACCGGTGGTCCGGACCCGGGCCGTTACCTTCAGCCGGCCCGCGTCGACCTCGACGGCCACCTCGGCCTTCGAGATATCCAGGGGATGGCACATGGGGATGAGGTCGGAGGTGCGCTTGGCGGCCATGACGCCCGCGATCTCGGCGACGGCGCGGACATCGCCCTTGCGGCCTCCACCGGACAGGGCGAGTTCGAGGGTCTCGGGCGCCAGGCGGACAAAACCCTCGGCGACAGCCTCCCGGTCCGTGGAGGGCTTGTCCGACACATCCACCATCCGGGCGCGCCCGTCGGCGTCGATGTGGGTCAGGCCACTCACTTTTCCAGTAGCCGCGGCATGAGCTCGACCATGTTACAGGGGCCGTGCCGGCTGTCGAGCTGGGCCGCGATGACCTTGTCCCATCCATCCCTCACGGCCCCGTTCGATCCGGGAAGGCAGAAGACGAAGACGCCGTTGACGATGCCGGCCGTCGCCCGCGACTGCAGGGTGGACAGGCCCACGGACTGGAAGCTGACCAGGTGGAAGATCACCGAGAAGCCGTCGATGCGCTTGTCGAAGAGGGGCTCCACCGCCTCCGGGGTCACATCCCGCCCGGTGATGCCGGTGCCGCCGGTGCTGACCACGGCGTCGACCTTACCGGAATCGACCCAGGCCAGGATCCGGGCCCGGATTTCGTCGACATCGTCCTTCACGATGGCCTTGTCGGCCAGGAGGTGTCCTGCCCCCGTGACCCGGTCGGCCAGGACCTGTCCTGAGGTGTCGCTCTCTTCATCCCGGGTATCTGAAACCGTCAGGACGGCGATACGTACCGGGACGAAGGGTCGGGT
>JBMOEP010000157.1:0-5396 GCA_049314675.1 Phenylobacterium sp. | reverse complement strand
TACGGTCCCGGGTGCCACCCGACGGATCCGCCCATGACCGCCCCCAAGCCCCGCTACCGGAAAGTCCTGCTGAAAATATCCGGCGAAGTGCTGATGGGGGACTCCCTCTTCGGCATCGACACCGTGACCCTCGACCGGGTCGCCGCGGACATCAAGGAAGTGGTCGACGCCGGGTTCGATCTCTGTCTGGTCGTCGGCGGCGGAAACATCTTCCGGGGCGTCTCCCTCGCCGGCCGGGGGATGGAGCGGGCCAGCGCCGACTACATGGGCATGCTGGCCACGGTCATGAACGCCCTCGCCCTGCAGGGCGCGCTTGAAAAGGCCGGGGTCGATACCCGGGTGCAGTCAGCCATCCCGATGGATGCGGTCTGCGAGCCCTATATCCGGCGAAAGGCCCTGCGGCACCTGGAGAAGGGCAGGGTGGTGATCTTCGCCGCGGGCCTGGGCGCACCCTTCTTCACCACCGACACCTCCGCCGCCCTCCGGTCTGCGGAAATGGGCTGCGATGCCCTGTTGAAGGGCACGAGCGTGGACGGGGTCTACACAGCGGATCCCAAGAAGGACCCCTCCGCACGTCGATACGAATCCCTCAGCTACCACGACGTCCTGGCCCAGGACCTGAAGGTCATGGACGCCTCGGCCATCGCCCTGATGCGGGACAACCAGATCCCCATCGTCGTCTTCTCGATCCGCGAGCCGGGGAACTTCATGAAGGTCCTCACCGGCGAGGGCGTCTTCACCACCATCAACTGACTGCTTCCGGGAGCCCGACATGCCAGC
The DNA here is from genome assembly GCA_049314675.1 of Phenylobacterium sp. Taxonomy (GTDB): domain Bacteria; phylum Pseudomonadota; class Alphaproteobacteria; order Caulobacterales; family Caulobacteraceae; genus Phenylobacterium. Next base: position 4,616 of record JBMOEP010000157.1, on the reverse strand, counting down.
CGAAAAGCCCGTTCTGTCTCGATATCGCGACCGCATGGACAAGGCCATCGCGGCCCTTAAGGAGGAGTTCGCCAGCCTGAGGACAGGCCGCGCCTCCGCCAGCCTGCTCGACCAGGTGATGGTCGAGGCCTACGGCGCCACCACCCCTATCACCGCAGTGGCGGCGATCTCCGTGCCCGAGCCCCGGGCCATCAGCGTCAGTGTCTGGGACCGCGGCGTAGTCGCTGCCGTAGACAAGGCGATCCGGTCGGCTGGCCTGGGCCTGAACCCGGTCGTGGAGGGTCAGACCCTCCGCGTTCCCATCCCGCCCCTGACCGAAGAGCGACGCCGCGACCTCACCAAGATCGCCGCCAAGTACGCCGAGCAGCAGAAGGTGGCCATCCGCAACGTCCGGCGCGACGCCAATGACGACCTGAAGAAGGCGGAGAAGGACTCCGTGATCAATCAGGACGAGCAGAAGCGGATGGAAACCGAGGTCCAGAAGATGACCGACGAGGCCGTGAAGCGGGTCGACGAAGCCTTGAAAACCAAGGAACAAGAGATCATGCAGGTCTAGCTCGGAGGCGGGCGGAGGCGATATGACCGCGAGGTCCAAGACATCCCGCGGTGAACCCGCGCTGGCCCCCGCCGTTCCGGCGTCGGGTTCGCCCCTGCATGTGGCCATCGTCATGGATGGAAATGGGCGTTGGGCCAAGCACAGGGGGCTGCCCAGGACCATGGGGCATCGGGCCGGGGTCGAGGCCCTGCGCCGTACCGTGGCGGCGGCGCCGGACCTGGGCGTGCGCTGGCTGACCGTGTTCGGCTTTTCCACCGAGAACTGGAGCCGTCCGGCCTCGGAGGTGCGGGAACTGATGGCCCTGCCCAAGCGTTATTTCGACTCCGACCTCAAGCGTCTTGAGCGGGAAGGCGTTCGCGTCCGCTCCGTGGGTCGCCGCCAGGGACTGCCCGAAGACCTGGTCACCCTGCTCGACGAGGCGGAGCGGCGGACGGCCCAGAACGATCGCTTCTTCCTCCAGATCGCGTTCAACTATGGGGGGCAGGCCGACATCGCGGACGCTGCGCGCCGGCTGGCGGAAGCCGTCGCAGCTGGCCGCCTCGACCCGGCGAGCGTGGATGAGGCGGCCTTCGCCGGGGCCCTGTCAACGGCCGGTCTGCCGCCGCCGGACCTGATCATCCGGCCCTCCGGAGAGCAGCGCCTCTCCAACTTCCTCCTCTGGGAGGCGGCCTACGCCGAGCTGGTCTTCCAGGACGTTCTCTGGCCGGACTATGCCGCGGGGGACCTCTCGGCAGCCATCGACACCTTCCGATCCCGGGACCGCCGCTTCGGGGGAGCCGTCGCCGATGACATCCTTGTCGCCGGCTAGGGCCTTTGATTGGAGTAACCTCGGGGTGCGGGCGGCTTCCGCAGCCGTCCTGCTGCCGGCAGCCCTGGGAGCGGTCTGGTTCGAGATGGGCCCCGGACAGCCGGCCTGGCCCTTCCTCCTGATGGTGGTGACCGCGGTCTCCCTGCTGTGTGTCGAATGGGGGGGCATGACTGCGCCCTTCGCCAAGACCCGCGTGTCTACCGCGGTCTGCGCCGCGGTCCTGACGGCGGTCTTCTTCGCCCAACGTGAGAACATGGTGATCGCCTGGGGCGTGCTGGTGGCAGGCGGGGCCATGGCCGCGGTCGTGGCCCGGGGCGTCGCCGAACGGCCAGGCAACGCGGCCCTAGGGGTCTTCTACATCGGCACCGCCGCCGTCTGCTTCATCTGGATGCGCTCCATGCCCCAGGGGCAGTGGTGGATCCTGATGACCTTCGCCGTGGCCTGGGCCGCTGACATCGCCGCCTACCTCGTCGGCAACCTCATCGGTGGCCCCAAGCTTTGGCCGAGGTTCTCGCCGAACAAGACCTGGGCCGGGTTCGTCGGAGGTCTTGCCGCGGCCATGCTTGCGGCGGTGGCGCTGGCCGCCTTTCCAGTCTTCCGGCTCAATCCCTGGGCTGCGGCGCTTGCCGGCCTTTGCGGGGGACTGGCGGGCATGGCCGGCGACCTTTGCGAGTCCATGCTCAAGCGCCGCTTCGGCGTGAAGGATTCCGGCGACCTGATCCCCGGTCACGGCGGTCTGCTCGACAGGGTGGATGGGCTGATGTTCGTGGTGGTCGTCCTGTCCCTGTTCCGCATGGTCAACCACCTGGGTTGGGGGCATTGAGCCTGGTCCGTTCAGTCTCCATCCTCGGATCGACAGGATCGGTCGGCGTCTCCACCTTGGACCTCCTGGAGTCCCTCGGACGACCGGTGCGCGTCCGGGCGCTGACGGGCGGGCGCAATGTCGCCCGGCTCGCAGACCAGGCCCTGGCCTGGCGTCCGGAGGTCGCGGTCATCGCGGATGCGTCCCTCGCCGGAGAGCTTGCCACCCGTCTCCAGGGCTCGGGTGTTGCGGTCGAGGCCGGAGCCGCTGCCGTCGCCGCAGCGGCGGGTCTTCCTGCGGACTGGGTCATGTCCGCCATCGTCGGTTTTGCGGGCCTTGCGCCAACCCTGGCGGCTGTCGATGCGGGGGCCATAGTTGCCCTCGCCAACAAGGAAAGCCTGGTCTGCGCCGGCCCCGCCCTCCTGAGGCGCGCGCGGCTGGCCGGTGGTGTGGTTATCCCTGTGGATTCCGAGCATTCGGCCATCTTCCAGGCCCTCGATCCCCGGCATGCGGCTCAGGTCTCGCGCCTGATCCTGACGGCCTCTGGAGGCCCCTTCCGGGCCTGGTCCGCGGAGCGGATGGCCTCGGCGACACCGGACGAGGCGGTGGCGCACCCGAACTGGGTCATGGGCCGGAAGATCTCGGTGGATTCCGCGACAATGATGAACAAGGGCCTCGAGATGATCGAGGCCGCCTACCTTTTCGGGGTCGATGCGGATCGTATCGAGGTGGTCGTGCACCCCGAGTCGATCGTCCACAGCCTGGTCGAGTATGCCGATGGCTCTAGCCTGGCCCAGCTGGGCGCGCCTGATATGCGCACACCCATCGCCGTCGCCTTCGCCTGGCCGGACAGGGTGGCCTGGTCGGCGCCCCGCCTGGACCTGGGAGCCATCGGACGACTCACCTTCGAGGCCCCGGATAGGCAACGTTTCCCAGCCCTCGACCTGGCCCGGCAGGCCCTTCGGGAGGGTGGGTCAGCACCCGGAATTCTGAACGCCGCCAATGAGGTTGCGGTGGAGGCCTTCCTTGACCGTCGGATCGGCTATCTTGATATTGCCGCAATCGTGTCGGAAGCCCTGAACAAGGCAAGTTCGGAACATCTGGGAGACGGCATGGCCGACGACATCCTCGAGCAGACGCAACAGGTCGACCGTGAGGGTCGCCGTCTGGCTGGCCTGGCCCTGGACGCCCGGTCGCGGGGCGCCGCCTGACCATGTTCGCCCTGGCCATCGATTTCCTCTGGCATCTCGCCCCCTTCGTCCTGGTCCTGTCCCTGGTGGTGACGGTGCATGAGCTGGGCCACTTTTTTGCGGCCCGGGCCTGCGGGATTGACGTCGAGCGGTTCTCCATCGGCTTCGGTCGTCCGATCTGGTCTCACCGGGACCGCTCCGGGGTTGAATGGAGGGTCGGCTGGGTACCGTTGGGCGGCTACGTCATGTTCGCCGGTGACCACAACGCCGCCAGCGTCCCCGATGCCGCTGGACTGAAGGCCATGCGTGCGGAGATCCTGGCCCGGGAGGGGCCGGAGGCCCTGGCGCGCAGCTACCACTTCAAACCCGTCTGGCAGAGGGCCCTGGTGGCCGCGGCAGGACCTGCCGCCAACTTCCTGCTGGCGATTGCCCTGTTCACCCTTCTCTTCATGAGCTTTGGCGAGCGGACCCTCTCGCCCCGAATCGGGTCTGTCCAACCGGGCAGTGCAGCCGCCTCGGCGGGCTTCCAGGCGGGAGATATCGTGCTCGAGGCGGCGGGGCGCCGGATTTCGTCCTTCCAGGACCTCAGCGAAGTCGTACAGGTCCGGGGCGGGGCTTCGACAGACTTCGTCGTCGATCGCGGTGGTCGCAGCCTCAGCCTGACCGCGACCCCGGAATGGAAGCGCCTGGATACCGAACCGGGCTCGCCGCGGGTGGGACGTCTGGGCATTGGCCCCACCGGCGAGGTTATGAGGCGAACCTTCGGACCTGTGGAGGCGCTGTCGAAGGGTGTCGACCGTACCTGGAGTGTGCTCACCACCAGTGTCTACGCCATCGGCAGGATGGTGACCGGCCAGATGTCCGCCGAGCAGCTCAACGGCCCTCTCGGCATCGCCCAGATGTCTGGTCAGATCGCCAAGGCCGGCGCGGAAGCCGCCCCGGACCTCGAACACAAGATTCTCTACGTCGGAGCCAACCTGCTTGCCCTGGCCGCCGTCCTCTCAGTGGGGATCGGCTTCATGAACCTGTTGCCGATTCCGGTTCTCGACGGTGGGCATCTTGTCTTCTACGCCTACGAAGCCGTGGCCCGCAGGCCGCTTACCGCCAGTGTCCAGGCTTTTGGCTACAGGGTGGGCCTTGCGCTGGTGCTGGCTTTGATGTTGTTCGCCACCTGGAATGATCTGCAGAGGCTGCAGGTGTTCCAGTTCGTCGGCGGATTGTTTTCCTGATCACGCGCTTCCTTTGGTGATGGCCCTGACC
>JBMOEP010000156.1:0-5407 GCA_049314675.1 Phenylobacterium sp. | reverse complement strand
AGATCGTCGATGCGGCCGGCTCGAACTATCTGCGCGGCGAAGCCGGCAACGACGTCGTGCAGGGGGGTTCGGGCTTCGACGACATGCATGGCAACATGGGCAACGACACCCTGCACGGGAACGATGGCGAGGACTGGGTCGTCGGCGGTAAGGACAACGACCTGCTCTTCGGGGATTCAGCCTGGGACATTGTCTACGGCAACATGGGCAACGACACCGTCGACGGCGGGGCCGGAAACGACTGGGTCCGGGGCGGCCAGGGCGAGGACTCCGTCATGGGCGGCGCCGGCGACGACTGGATCTGGGGCGACAAGGGAAATGACACCATCTCCGGCGGTGCCGGGGCGGACATCTTCTACAGCCTCGCCGGCGCGGCCATCGACCGCATCACCGACTTCTCCTACGCTGCGGGTGACCGGCTGAAGTTGGAAGGAAGCCCCTCGCGAACCATCACACAAGTGGGCTCCGACGTGCTTGTCGACATGGGCAATGGCGACCAGGTGATCCTCGTAGGGGTCAGCCTCTCAAGCCTCGGAGCCGGCTGGATCACCTGACCCCCCTCAGAACCCCCCCGTCGCCATGGCGGCCAGGGCCATGACCAGGCAAACCCCCGCCGCTGGCAGGGCGGTGAATCTCTGGTGGGTGCCCATCTCCACCCGGGCCAGGCCCACCAGAAGCCAGGTGGAGGGGACCAGGGGGCTGAGCAGGTGGAAGGGCTGGCCCATCAGGGCCGCCCGGGCCATGGCCGCGGGGTCGATCCCGTGGGCGGCGCCCGCCTCGGCCAGCACGGGCAGCATGCCAAAGTAGAAGGCGTCGTTCGACAGGAAGAAGGTCCCGGGCAGGCTGGCGGCCGCCACGGCGGGGGCCAGGTGCGAGCCCAGGGCTTCGGGGATGGCCGCGACCAGGGCCGAGGACATGGCGTCCACCATGCCGGTCCCCTTCAGCACTCCGGTCAGGACGCCGGCGGCGAAGATCAGGGAGGCCACGGACAGGGCGGCCGGCGCATGGGCGGCGACCTGGGCGGCCTGGTCGGCGGGGCGGGGATGGTTGAGGGTCAGGGCCAGGGCGAAGGCCGTCATCATCAGCACCGGCAGGGGCAGGGTCTTCACCCCGAAGGCCGGCGCGATCAGGCCCGCCATCAGGGCGACCAGGATCAGGAGGTTGAGGACGTAGCGCAGGCGCGACGCGGGGGCATCCTGCGCCAACTCCCCGTCGGCTTCCCCGTCTGCGTGCGGAACCGGACCCTCCAGCACCCCCAGTCGGCGGCGCTCCGAGAGGCCCAGGACGGTCGCCAGGGCGAAGACCGCGAGAAGGCCCGCCGCCATGGACGGAAGCAGGGGCAGGAAGACCTCCACGACATCCAGGCCCAGGGCCGCCGCCGCCCGCCCCGTCGGCCCACCCCAGGGCGAGAGGTTCATCACCCCGCTCACCAGCATGAGCAGGCAGGCCAGGTGCAGGGGGTTCATCCCCAACCGCCGGTAGAGGGGCAACATGGCGGCGCAGGCGATGAGGTAGGTGGTCGATCCGTCCCCATCCAGCGAGATCACGGCGGCCAGGGCCGTCGCCCCGAGGCTGACCTTCAGGGGATCTCCCCCCGCCCGGCGCACGATCACGCGCACCAGGGGATCGAACAGGCCGGCGTCGGTCAGGATCCCGAAGGTGAGGATGGCGAAGAGCAGCATGACCCCGGTGGGCGCAACCTCCCGGAGACCGTCCACCGCCATGGGGCCCAGGTCGGTGCCGTGGCCGGCCAGCAGGCCAAAGACCAGGGGGGTCAGCACCAGGGCGGGCGCGGGCGCCAGGCGCCCGCTCATGATCAGGGCGGTGAAGGCCGCCACCATGAGGAAGCCGGCCAGGGCGGGATCCATGGGGGCGCCCCTCCGGCCGCGGTCAGGCGGCGGCCTTGCGGACCGCGCCGACGATGTCGCTGACCACCTGGTTGACCAGGTCCGCGTCATCGCCCTCGGCCATGACGCGGATCAGGGGCTCGGTGCCCGAGGCGCGCACCAGCACCCGCCCGCCAGTACCCAGCTTCTGCTCGGCATCGGCGATGGCCGACTTGACCCCTTCGGCCTCGAGGGGCTTGCCTGAGGTGAACCGCACGTTCTCCAGCTTCTGCGGCGCCGGTTCGAACTGCCGGGCCAGGGCGCTCATGGGCCGGTCGCCGGCCTTCAGCACCGCCAGCACCTGCAGGGCGGCCAGCAGGCCGTCGCCGGTGGTGGAGAAGTCCGACAGGATGATGTGGCCCGAGGACTCCCCGCCCAGGTTGTAGCCGCCCTCGCGCATGCGCATCATTACCGAGCGGTCGCCCACCGCCGTGCGCTCCAGCCTCAGATTGCGCTCGCCCAGGAACCGCTCCAGGCCCAGGTTGGACATGACCGTGGCCACCACCCCGCCCCCGGCCAGCCGGTTGCGCCGGGCCCAGTTGTCGGCGATCAGGGCCATGATCTGGTCGCCGTCCACCACCCGGCCCTTCTCGTCGCAGATGACCAGCCGGTCGGCGTCGCCATCCAGGGCGATGCCGATGTCGGCCCGGTACTCCTTGACCGCAGTGATCATGCCCTCGGGATGGGTGGAGCCGCACTCCTCGTTGATGTTCATGCCGTTGGGTGACACGCCCACCGGGATGACCTCGGCGCCCAGCTCATAGAGGGCGGCGGGCGCCACCTTGTAGGCCGCCCCGTTGGCGCAATCGATGACGATGCGCAGGCCCGACAGGCTCAGCCGGCGGGGGAAGGTGGCCTTGGCGATCTCCACATAGCGGGCCTGGCTGTCGTCCACCCGGGCGGCGCGGCCCAGGGCCGTGGCGGGGGCCAGGCCCTCGGACAGGGACTGGCCCATCAGGGCCTCGATCTCCAGCTCCCGGGCATCGGACAGCTTGTAGCCGTCGGGGCCGAACAGCTTGATGCCGTTGTCGGTCCAGGGATTGTGCGAGGCCGAGATCATCACGCCCAGGTCGGCCCGCAGGGACCGGGTCATCATGGCCACCCCCGGAGTCGGCATGGGCCCCAGCAGGCGCACGTCCATGCCCGCGCTGGTGAAGCCCGCCACCAGGGCCGGCTCGACCATGTAGCCCGACAGGCGAGTGTCCTTGCCGATCACCACCATGTGGCGGCCTTCGTCCCGGGAACGGAACAGCTTGCCCGCCGCCAGCCCGATCCGCAGGGCCACCTCGGCGGTCATGGGGTGGCTGTTGGCCTCCCCGCGGATTCCGTCGGTTCCGAAATAGGCGCGTTTGCTCATGGGGCCTTCCTAAGCTTTCGCCATAGTGGGGCCGGAATCCGAAACGATTCGAAACCCGGATTTAATCGACGCCGTCGGTGCGGGTGCTAAACCCCGCCCATCTCTCCAGTCTAGCCCCTCAGCGGGCCCGGCGGGAAGGGACCCCGGAAGAGAGGACCAGGCCATGTGCGGCATCATCGGTATTGTCGGGAAGGCACCCGTCCAGGCGCGCCTGATCGAGACCCTGAGGCGGCTCGAATACCGAGGCTACGATTCCGCCGGGGTAGCCATGGTCGCCGACGGCCAGGTCGGCCGGCGGCGGGCCCGCGGCAAGATCCGGGCCCTCGAGGACGTCCTGCACGAACAGCCCCTCGATGGCCTGACCGGCATAGGCCACACCCGCTGGGCCACGCACGGGGCGCCCTCCGAGGCCAACGCCCACCCGCATCGGGCCGGGCGGGTGAGCCTGGTCCACAACGGCATCATTGAGAACTTCGCCGAGCTGAAGGCCGAGCTGGCCGCCGAGGGCTGCGCCTTCGAGAGCGAGACCGACACCGAGGTCATTCCCCACCTCATCAACCGGGCCCTCGCCGCCGGCCTTTCGCCCCTGGACGCCCTGAAGCAGACCCTCGACCGCCTGCGCGGGGCCTTCGCCCTGGCGGTCCTCATCGAGGGTGAGGACGAGCTGATCCTCGGGGCCCGGCGCGGCAGCCCCCTGGTGGTCGGCTATGGCGACGGCGAGATGTACCTGGGCAGCGACGCCCTGGCCGTGGGCCCCATGACCAACCGCATCGCCTATCTCGACGAGGGCGACTTCGTGGCCATCGACCGGACCACGGCGCGTATCTTCGACGCAGAGGGCCGGCCGGTCACCCGGCCGATCCGCATCATCCCCCAGGCCGCCGCCTTGGTGGAGAAGGGCAACTACCGGCACTTCATGGAAAAGGAGATCCATGACCAGCCGGGCGCCTGCCAGCACACCCTGTCGGCCTACCTTGACCCCGTCACCGGGCGGGCGCGGGCGCCGGGTGGCCTGGACTTTGCCCTGGTGGACCGGATCCAGATCGTCGCCTGCGGCACGGCCTACTATGCCGGTCTGATCAGCCGGTACCTCTTTGAGTCCCTGGCCCGGATCCCCGTCGACATCGACGTGGCCTCCGAGTTCCGCTACCGCGCCCCGCCGGTGCGCAAGGGCACCCTATGCATCGTCGTCTCCCAGTCGGGCGAGACCGCCGACACCCTGGCGGCCCTGCGCTGGTGCCGCGAGCAGGGCCTGGCCACCGCAGCCGTCGTCAATGTGCACACCAGCACCATGGCCCGGGAGGCCGACATCCTGTTGCCCACCCATGCCGGCCCCGAGATCGGCGTGGCCTCCACCAAGGCCTTCACCAGCCAGGTGGCCGCCCTCACCGCCCTGGCCGTGGCCGCTGCTGTAGCCAAGGGCCGGATCGACGCCGCCGAGGAGGCTCGCCTGACCCGGCTGCTCCTGGAAGCGCCGCGCCTGATCGCCGGCGCCATGGCCCTTGAGGACCAGATCCGCGCCCTGGCGCCCGAACTCGCCAAGGCCCGGGACGTGCTCTACTTCGGCCGCGGGGTCATGTCGGCCCTGGCCCTGGAGGGCGCCCTGAAGCTCAAGGAGATCAGCTATATCCACGCCGAGGGCTACCCCGCCGGCGAGCTGAAGCACGGCCCCATCGCCCTGATCGACGAAGCGACCCCGGTCATCGTCCTGGCCCCTTCCGACGCCCTCTTCGAGAAGACCGTCTCCAACACCGCCGAGGTCATGGCCCGGGGCGGCCCGGTCATCTTCATCACCGACGAGGAAGGCGCCCGCCGCGCCCCGGCCGGGGTCCGCCTGATCGTCACCCCCGGCTGTGACGACATCGTCGCCCCCCTGGTCTACGCCGTCCCCATCCAGATGCTGGCCTACTACGTGGCCGTCCAGAAGGGCGCCGACGTCGACCAGCCCCGCAACCTCGCCAAGTCGGTGACGGTGGAATAGGGGCCGGGCCTATGTACCTGCCGGAAGTCTTCGAAGAGACCCGCCCCGAGGTCCTGTGGGACCTGGTGGCGCACCATCCCCTGGGCCTGCTCATCACGGCCGGGCCGGAGGGGCCCATGGCCTCGCCCCTGCCTCTCCTGCGCCGGACGCAGGAAGACCGGACCGTCCTGACCGCCCACATGG
>JBMOEP010000155.1:0-5451 GCA_049314675.1 Phenylobacterium sp. | reverse complement strand
CCAAAACCGTTCCTGAAATGTTCTTATTCCGGTTTTGTTCTCATTTCAAGGGGGGTGAACAGGGAAAATCAGACGGGGACGATCCGGCCCTGGCGCAGGGTGAGGATGCGGTCCATCCGGGCCGCCAGGTCAAGATTATGGGTGGCGATCAGGGCGGCCGCCCCCTGCCCCCGGACCATCGACCTGAGACTCTCGAACACCGCGGCGGAGGTCTCAGGGTCCAGGTTGCCCGTGGGCTCGTCCGCCAGCAGGACCCGAGGCTGGTTCGCCAGGGCGCGGGCCACCGCCACCCTCTGCTGCTCGCCGCCAGACATCTGGGCGGGCTGGTGCTCGAGCCGCTCCGCCAGTCCCATCTCGCCCAGGAGGCCCCGGGCCCGGGCCCGCGCCTGGTCGGGGGATCGCCCCGCCATGAGCTGCGGGAGGATCACATTCTCCTCGGCGGTGAATTCGGGTGACAGGTGGTGCGCCTGGTAGACGAAACCGATGGCGGAGAGACGCACCCGGGTGCGCAGGGCGTCCGAGAGCTCCGTGCAGTCCTGGCCTTCGACCAGCACGCGGCCAGAGGTGGGACGCTCCAGCAGGCCAGCGGCGTGAAGCAGGGACGACTTCCCCGAGCCGGACGGCCCGACGAGGCCGACGATCTCGCCCTCCCTGAGATCCAGCTCCACCCCGTCCAGGACGTGGAGCAGGCGGTCGCCCGAGCGGAAGGTGCGGTGCAGGTCTCGCAGGGCCAGGACGACGCAGGGCTCACTCATATCGGAGGGCCTCCACGGGATCGAGCCGGCTGGCCCGCCAGGCGGGCGGCAGGGTCGCCAGGAAGGACGCCGCCAGGGACCAGGCCAGGATCATCAGAACCTCGCCCCAGTCCACCTTGGCGGGGATTCGCGACAGGTAGTAGACGTCCGAGGCGAAGACCCGGGCGCCGGTCACCCACTCCACGGCCTGCTGGATCGGCCCGATGAAGGTGCAGAACAGGACGCCCAGGGCCAGGCCCGTCAGGGCGCCCGCCACGCCGACGGCGGCACCGGCCATGAAGAAGATGCGCAGGATCGCCCCCTGCCCCGCCCCCATAGTCCGCAGGATGGCGATGTCGCGGCCCTTGTTCTTCACCAGCATGATCAGGCCCGAGATGATGTTTGCCGCTGCAATCAGGACGAGCATCATCAGGATCAGCCGCATGACATTGCGCTCGACCTTCAGGGCACCCCAGAAGGCGGCGTTGCGTTCTGTCCAGTCCGTGACCGTAGCCGCAGGCCCGGCAATGGCGGCGACCTCGGGCTTGAGCGTCACGGCCTTGTCTGGATCCGCCAGCCTGAGCTCGATGAAATCCGGTGCGCCCTCCCGGCCGAAGAACAGACCCGCCTGCTCGATGGGCATGTAGAGAAAGGTCTGGTCGTACTCGCTCATGCCGACGCTGAAGAGCCCGCCGACGATGTAGGTCTTGCGCTGGGGAGCCTCGCCAAAGGCGGTCGCGGCGCCGGTCGGCGAGATCAGGGTGATGGGGTCCCCCTGCCTCAGCCCAAGGCTCGCCGCGAGACGCTCGCCGACCAGGACCTTCTCGCCGCCGAACTCGCCCTCGCCCCAGCCGTCGAGGCCGCCAGGCGTGACGTTTCCAGAGACCAGGCGCGTGGCCAGCAGGTCCTTTCGGGAGACACCGCGAACGACAGCGCCGGCGACCTGGCCATCGCCGACGGCCATCACCTGGCCCTCCATGACCTGCGCGACCTGGACGACCCCCGGCAGGCCCGAAAGCCGCCGGGTGAGCGCCGCCGGATCGAGCCCGGCAGCGGGCGCAGAGGTGACGAAGACATGGCCATTGAAGCCCAGGATCCGGGACAGGAGCTCGGCCCGGAACCCGTTCATCACGCTCATGACGATGATCAGGACCGCCACGGCAAGTGCGATGCCGACATAGGCGATCACACCGATCAAGGCGACGCCGCCCTCGCGGCGGCGCGAGCGGAGGTAGCGCCCGGCGACCATGCGCTCCCAGCGGCTGAAGGGGCCGGCTGGCTGGACGGTCTGCGGGTCGGGGGAAAGGGAGGTGGCCATGGACTCGCGGGAGTTGAAGACCGGACCGCTATGCCCCGCTTTGCGGACGAAAAGAAGGCCGCCCGGGAGCTGGGCGGCCTTCTCCATCTCGGGGAAAGCTCCGATCTTCATCGGCAGGGCCAGAAAGGCCGGGCCCGCATGGCCTGTCCCGGAAGAAGCGGAGTTGAGGTCGGCCTTTCGCGGCTGTGCCCACAGCCTGAGCAATCAAGGGCAGGGGCGCCTCAGGAACAGGCGTCAGCCCCTGCCTCAGACCGGACGCCGCCCCGGGGCAAGCTGGAGAATGCCGAAGTGCAGAAGCAGGAAGAAGACCAGGAAGATCACTGCCGACACCACAGTGGTGAGCAGGAACTTCTCCTTCAGGCGCGGGTTGACCGGAGACGCCGGATCGCCACCCCCAGGAGGCTTGATCCCGGCCTCGGCGTGCGACTTGGCGCCCAGGGGCAGGATCCCGAAGAGCACTGTCCACCAGATGGTCAGGTAGATGGCGATGGCGGTTAAGGGGTTCATGGGTGGGCGACCTTCGGGGTCTCCATCAGCTCCACCAGGACGCCGCCCATGGTCTTCGGATGGACGAAGATCACCGGAGTACCGTGAGCACCGATCCTGGGAACCCCGTTGTTCAGCACGGTCGCGCCCTTGGCCGCCATGTCGTCACGGGCAGCAAGGATGTCCTCGACTTCGAAGCAGACGTGGTGCTGGCCGCCCGACGGGTTTTTCGCCAGGAAACCATGCAGGGGGGAGGTCTCGCCAAGAGGCTCGATCAGCTCGATCTGGCTATTGGGCAGGTCGACGAAGCAGACGTTGACGCCCTGCTCCGGCATGGCCTTGACCGCCGAGATCTGTGTCGCACCGAGGACGTCGCGATAGAGCTTCACGGACTCGGCGATGGAGGGGGTAGCGACCCCGATGTGGTTCAATCTTCCGATCATTCCGGATGCATACAACGGTGCTGGGCCGGCGTCATCCATGACCCGGGGTCACTGGGTGAAGAGCGCTGCCCCGCCATCCCTCAGGTGGCTCCGGGCCGCAGCCGCCTCGAAGACCGCGCCGGCCCCGAGCAGGGCCTCGATCCGCTCCGGCGTCAGGCCAAAGCCCGCAAGGACCTCGCGGGTATGCTCGCCGGCATCGGGGACCGGATGGCGAAAGCCACCGGGCGTACGGTCGAAGTCTGCGTAACCGCGCACCCCCACCGCCTCGCCCAGGCGCGGGTGCCGCCAGGCGACGAAGACGCCGTTCTCTGCCAGCCAGGACTCCTCGTAGGCCTCGTAGCCGCGGACGCAGGGGATGCAGGGAACACCCGCCGCCTCCAGGGCGTCCAGGACCCCGTCGCGGGTGCGGCCCGCCAGTATGTCCGCAAGCCGCCCGGCAAGGGGCCCCTCGGGGGATGCCGAAAGCGCCTCCGCGGGATCCGCCTGCGTCCCCAGGACGGTCAGCAAGGCCTCCGCCTCGGCGAGGCTCTCGGCCGCGACGGCAAGCCATCCGTCCTGGCATTCGTAGTAGCGGTGGACCGGGCTGAGCCCGAGGCAGTCGACCCCGCCCTTGGGCGCCGGGGGCCGTCCCTCCCAGGTCACGACCTCTCCCAACTGGAAGGTCAGGCTCTGGGCCAGCAGGCTGGTGATGACCTCCTGCCCCTCTCCGGTCCGGCGTCGGGCGTTGAGGGCCGAGATAATGCCGAAGGCAACAATGCCGGCCGTGGCCACGTCATTGACGGCAATGGTGTGCAGGATCGGCTCAGCGTCGCCGCCCTGGGCCGCCATCATGCCCCCCTCGGCCTGGAGAAGGGGATCGAAGCCCGGCAGGGGTGCCCGGGGACCGGCGTCGCCGTAGGCGTTGACCGAGCAGGAGATGATCCGCGGGTTGACCTGGCGCAGGGCCTCGTAGTCCACGCCCAGCCGCTTGCGCACGCCGAAACGGTAGTTGTCGAGCACCACGTCGGACTGGCGGACAAGGTCGAGGAACATCTCCTTCGCCCCGGGCTGCTTCAGGTCGACGCCCAGCCCGCGCTTGCCACGGTTGCAGGCGAGGAAGGGCCCGCCGTCCGAGCGGAAGGGATCGCCCTCGGGGGACTCGATCTTGATGACCTCGGCGCCAAGGTTGGCGAGCACGGCCCCGGCCAGGGCGCCGGCGATGACCGAACCCATGTCGAGGATCCGCACTCCCTCCAGGGGCCGGCTGGCCCCGGGTCCGGCGGCAAGGGGCGGAGGCGGTGCCCAGGCGGGGAGAGGGCCAGGCACGGGAAGCGAACGGACCGAGGCGGGAGTCGCCGATAGCCGGACGGGCGGCCCGGGCATGGCCAGCCGACCCCGGACCGGGTCGTCGAATTCCATCCGAAGCCCCGCATCCCGCACCGCTTCGCCGGCGAACCAGTCGGTCCGGTCGCCAACTGGCGCGCAGGGCACACCGGCGTCGGCCAGCAGGCCCAGCCAGTGCGTCCGGGTCTGGCTCCGGAAGATGTCCTCCAGCACTTCAAGGGCCAGGAGGGGGTCCAGGGCCAGCACCTCCCAGTGGGCACCGAGGCCGAGGGCGTCGATCGCCTTGCGGTAGAAGGGCATGAAGAGGGTGGCCATGAAGAACCAGTTCCCGTCACCGCACTGGTAGAGACGATAGCTGGGCGAGGCCCCCTGGGGCGCACCCCGTGGCAGGCGGGGCTGGTCCAGAACCATGACCACGCCGCCAACCTCGGACACCCCGTGCAGGCCGCTCACCGTCACCGCCTGGCCCTGACCGGAGGCACCGCGCTCATAAAGGGCCGCCCCCATGGCCGAGGCGCCCATCACGGCCTGACCATACCAGCCCAAAGGCAGAATCATGTGGACGGGGCTGTCGCCATAGGCCCCCTGCCGGAAGGCGATGCCGGAGGCCGCGGCCAACAGGCTGTGCCGGGGCGGCATCCCGCTCCACCGGCCCCGGGTACCATAGGGTGGCATCCAGACGTGGATCAGGTGCGGCGCAACCTCCCGAAGGGTCGCGGCATCCAGGCCGAGGGCCTCCAGCTTCCCCGGAGGGTGATCGAAGACCGCAATGTCGGCGGCCCTGGCCAGGTCCTGGGCCGTCTCAAGGTCTGATGGGTCCGAAAGGTCGAGGGTGACGATACGCTTGTTACGGTTCCAGGCCGGATAGCCGGGATGGTCCTTCAGCCGGTCCCCGCCAAGCGGCTCGACCTTGACGACCTCGGCTTCGAAGTCGCCCAGCAGCATGCAGGCCATGGGTCCGGCCAAGCCCTGCGTGAAATCGGCGATGCGCACGCCCTTGTAGGCCGACATGCCCCTCTCCCCCTTTTTGCTCTTGGCGGAAGGGTCTGCGAAAGCCGAGCCTCTGGCAAGTCGCCGGGTTGCGCCTCAGAGCCTCAGGAGGGTGGTCTGGACCAGGGGGCGGCGGCCCCAGATGCGCTGGGCGGCT
>JBMOEP010000154.1:0-5456 GCA_049314675.1 Phenylobacterium sp. | reverse complement strand
GGGAGGCGCTGGGACCTGGGGCGGAATCAGCGGGCTCCAGAGGTCGGGATTAACGTGGAAGGCGCCGATCCCGATGAAAGCGATCACCACGGCCACCTTGATAACGACGACGATGTTGTTGACGGTCGTGGACTCCGACACGCCCCTGACCAACAGGCCCGTCACGGCGAGAAGGGCAACCATGGCGGGAAGGTTCATGATCCCCGTGGCGACCACAGCGCCGGAGGCGTCCTTGACCGCCACACCGGGAGCCGCCGTGAAGGCTGGCGGGATCACGACCCCAATGTCCTTCAGCAGACTGACGAGGTAGCCTGACCAGCCCACCGCAACGGTGGATCCTGCAAGGCCGTACTCCAGGATCAGGAGCAGGCCCATGACCCAGGCGACGATCTCGCCCATGGAGGCATAGGAGTAGGAATAGGCGGATCCAGAGACAGGCAGAACCGAGGCCAGCTCGGCGTAGCAGAGGGCCACGAAGGCGCAGAGCGTGCCGGTGATGATGAAGGAGATCATGATCCCCGGCCCGGCGAACTCGGCGGCGGCTCGGCCGGTCAGGACGAAAATGCCCGTCCCGATGATGCAGCCTATGCCGAGCAGGGTGAGGTTCAGCGCCCCGAGGGTACGCTTGAGTTCACCATGTTCATGTTCGGACTGGATCTGGGCGACGGACTTGCGTCGGAAAATCCCCCCATTGGCCATATGTGTCTCCTGGTTCGCCCCGCGCCTGCGGGGCCTGTCAGGGGGACGCTAGCCAGCATTGGCGGTTCCGGCAATGTCTGAGGCCGGAATGGTCCGCCTCACTCGCCTTGTGGGTGACCCGAGGCCGCCTGCATTCTCTGCCGGGCGTCCTTACGTGCGCCTGTGGCGTCGCGCACCTGACCGGCCAGACCCATGCCGAAGGCGGGCATGTTGTTGTAGACGTTCTCGTAGGCCCCGTTCTGGATCAGGTAGGTCTCGTGCCAGATCCCCACGTCGCCGTTGGAGCCCACAGACGTGTTGAAGGCCTGCCAGGCCGGCAGGTGCGCCAGCTCCCGGGACCGGGCATAGGCCTCCAGGTGATCGAAACTGCGCCAGTACTGGACCAGGAAGATGTCCGGGAAGCCGAAGTGGGTCCGGGCGTGAAGCATTCCGAGCTCCGGCCGCTTGGACAGCTCGATGATCATCTTCGGCATGGCGTTGGCCACCGGTCCCCACTTCCAGAACTTCAAGGGGCGGTTCACCCGCATGCCGATCAGGAAGAGGACGAAGTCGCCCTCGATCTCGGCGCAGACGCGTTTGTCGATGATTTTGGACACAGGGGCCTCCTCACGGCATGAGGTCTCTATACGATGTAAAAATTACAGGTCAAGACTCGCATTGCGGGCCTATCGCCCTTCCGCGCGAGTCCGGATAGAACCAGCTCATGACTTCTGCGACCCAGTCCATGGCCCAGACGGCCGCCGAGTTCGGGCTGAAGCCCGACGAGTATGAACTCATCCTGCGACGCTTGGCGCGCGAGCCAAATCTCGTCGAGCTGGGCGTGTTCTCGGTCATGTGGTCCGAACACTGCTCCTACAAATCCAGCCGCCGCCACCTGTCCAAGTTCCCGACCACCGGACCGCGGGTGATCTGTGGCCCGGGCGAGAACGCCGGCGTGGTGGATATCGGCGACGGCCAGGCCTGCATCTTCAAGATGGAGAGCCATAACCACCCCTCCTTCATCGAGCCCTACCAGGGCGCGGCGACGGGTGTGGGCGGGATCATGCGGGACGTCTTCACCATGGGCGCCCGGCCCATCGCCCTGCTCAATGCCCTGCGCTTCGGCGACCCGGCTCATCCGCGCACACGCCGGCTGGTGTCCGGCGTGGTCGCGGGCATTGGTGGCTATGGCAACTGCGTCGGCGTGCCCACCATCGGGGGCGAGACCAATTTCCACAGGGGCTACGACGGCAACATCCTGGTCAACGCCATGTGCGTGGGCCTGGCGAGCGCCGACGCCATCTTCTACTCGGCCGCCCCCGCGGCGGGGCTGCCGGTGGTCTATTTCGGCTCCAAGACCGGCCGCGACGGTATCCACGGCGCCACCATGGCCTCGGCCGAGTTCGACGACGCCTCGGACGAGAAGCGGCCAACGGTGCAGGTGGGAGACCCCTTCGCCGAGAAGCTGCTGATCGAAGCCACCCTTGAGCTCATGGCCTCCGGTGCCGTTGCCGCCATCCAGGACATGGGCGCAGCGGGCCTGACCTCCTCGTCCGTGGAGATGGCCGGCAAGGGCGGGGTCGGGATCGAGCTTAACCTCGACAGGGTGCCCCAGCGCGAGACCGGCATGAGCGCCTACGAGATGATGCTCTCGGAGAGCCAGGAGCGCATGCTGGCCATCCTCAAGCCGGGCCGCGAGGCTGACGGGCAGCGGATCTTCGAGAAGTGGGGACTGGACGCCGCCGTCATCGGCCAGACCACGACCACCGGGCGGATCGTGCTCCACCACCAGGGCAAGATCGTGTGCGACCTGCCCCTGGCACCCCTGTCCGACGATGCGCCTCTCTATGACCGCCCCTGGACCCAGCCCGTTCTACAGCCCCGGGTGGAGCCTTCCAGCGTGCCGGCGCCGCCCGACTTCGCCGAGGCGGTCCTGCGCCTGATGTCCGCCCCCGACATGGCCTCCAAGCGCTGGCTATGGGAGCAGTACGACCGCCATGTCATGGCCGACACCCTTGAGGACAGCGCCACGGGCGCAGACGCAGGGATCGTGCGGGTGCACGGGACCCCAAAGTCCATCGCCGCCACCTCGGACTGCACCCCCCGCTATGTCCAGGCCGACCCCTTCGAGGGTGGGAAGCAGGCGGTGGCTGAGGCCTGGCGCAATCTTACCTCCGTCGGGGCGGACCCTATCGCCATCACGGACAACCTGAATTTCGGCAATCCGGAACGGCCTGAGATCATGGGCCAGATCGTCCGCGCCATCGACGGCATGGCCGAAGCCTGCCGTATCCTCGACTTCCCGGTCGTGAGCGGCAATGTCAGCCTCTACAACGAGACAAGCGGCGTCGCGATCCCGCCAACCCCGACCGTCGGGGGCGTTGGCCTGATCCCGGACCATGCCCATCGCGCGGACTTCTCCAGCCTGGTGGACGGCATGTCCCTGGTCCTGGTCGGCGAGACCCATGGGGAACTGGGTGCCTCCATGTACCTCCGCGAGATCCTGGGCCGGGAGGACGGCGCCCCTCCCCCGGTGAACCTGGCTGTGGAGCGCAGGAACGGCGACCTGGTCCGGAGCCTGATCCGATCCGGCCAGGTCAAGGTTGTGCACGACCTCTCTGACGGCGGCCTTGTCGCCGCTGCCGCTGAGATGGCCTTGGCCTCCGACACGGGGATCACCCTCAAGACGGAAGGGCCCCTGCCCGCCCAGGCCTGGCTGTTCGGCGAGGACCAGGGCCGGTACCTGCTCGGCTGCGCGGAGGCCGCCGCCGTACTGTCAGCCGCCGTCGCCGCCGGGGTTCCTGCCCAGGTGATCGGATCGGCCGGCGGACGCATCCTCGCCTGCGAAGGCCTTTTCAGCCTGGCCCTCGACGACCTCCGGGGCCGTCACGAAGGCTGGATGCCCGGCTTTATGGGCTGAGGCTCAGCCTGCGGCCGCCAGGCCACGGCCCAGGAGATCCAGGGCCGCGGCGGCGAAGGCCTCCATGTTGGCCCGGCGATCTGCGCTGCCCGTCTCCAGGGTGATCACCGTCTCGATGGGTCCCGAGATGGCCACGCAGCTGTGCCCCGCCGCATCCCCGTAGCCGTTCCCGGTCGGCCCGGCGGCACCGGTCTCGGAAATGCCCCAGCTGGCTCCGAACTGCTCACGCACCGATCGCGCCAGGAGCAGGGCGTAGGGCTCGCTGGACGAACGCATGCCCGCCGTCGCCTCGCGCGGGATGTCCAGCAGGGCGAAGCGGGCCTTGGCGGTGTAGATCACGCCGCCGCCTAGATAGTAGGCCGAGGCACCGCCAACCCCCAGCAGGGCCGCCGAGATCAGTCCCCCGGAGGAGCTTTCAGCAACGGCGACCGTTTCGCCCCGGGCGCGCAGGGCCTCGGCGATGGACTCAGCAAGGGTATCGAGGATGGCGGTCATGGTGCGGCTCCCAAAGCGTCGCGGGGGCTGGCCACGCCCCGCCTGTGAGGCGCATGATGCCCCGGAAAGTCCTAGAGACAAATACGGGGGGAGGCCCAGAGCCATGACGGCGACGCACGCAACCGGATTCGACCTTTCGCGCCTGGAGCGCATCGGCGAGCATATTGAGCGCAACTACATTGGTCCGCAGAAGATCGCCGGCTGCCAGATCGCCATCGCCCGCCACGGCGTCCCCGCCTACTCCGGAGCGTTCGGCAGCATGGACCTGGAGCGGAACAGGCCCATGCGCGACGACGCCATCTTCCGCATCTATTCCATGACCAAGCCGATCACTTCAGTCGCACTGATGATGTTGTTCGAGCGGGGCTACTTCCAGCTGAACGACCCGGTCAGCCGCTATGTCCCGTCCTGGAAGAACCACCGGGTCTGGGTGTCCGGCGAAGGCGAGGACATGGTCACCGAGCGGCCTCGCCGGCCGGCGACTTTCCGGGACGTGCTGTCGCACGCCGCGGGCCTGACCTATGGCGGGGGACTTCCCGGCGTTGGAATCCAGCACCCCATCGACAAGGTCTACCGGGCGCTCAAGATCCGCTCATCGGACACCACCGACACCATGGTGGAATTCATGGACAAGCTGGCCGAGGTGCCTCTGCGTTACCACCCCGGCGAACGCTGGATGTATTCCCTGGCCACCGACGTCTGCGGCGCCCTGGTCGAGATCATCTCGGGCCGGCCCTTCGCCGACTTCCTGCGGGAGGAGATCTTCGAGCCCCTGGGCATGGTTGACACCGCCTTCCAAGTCGCCCCCGACAAGGTCGACCGCTTCTGCGCCAATTACCAGCGCGGTCCGGACAAGGTGCTGAAGCTGATCGACGATCCCCAGACCAGCAATTACATCCGCGACGCCGCTTTCAAATCGGGCGGCGGTGGCCTGACAGGCACCACGGCGGACTACATGCGGTTTTGTGAGATGCTCCGCCGGGGCGGCGAACTCGACGGCGTGCGCATCCTGGGGCCGCGGACCCTGGAGATGATGCACATGAACCACCTGCCCGGCGGCAAGGACCTGACCCAGCTGGCCATCGGCTCCTTCTCCGAGACGGCCAACGAGGGCGTGGGCTTCGGGCTGGGCTTCGCCTCGACACAGGGCGTGGTCGAGACCGGCGGCCTTGGAGTCGGCGACTACTACTGGGGTGGCGCGGCCTCGACCATCTTCTGGGTCGACCCAAAGGAGGACATGACCATGGTCTTCATGACCCAGCTCATGCCCTCCGGCACCTTCAACTTCCGGGGCCAGCTGAAGAACCTTGTCTACTCGGCCATCGTGGACTGACAGCGCCAGGCTCCCGGGAATCCCGGACCT
>JBMOEP010000153.1:0-5478 GCA_049314675.1 Phenylobacterium sp. | reverse complement strand
GCGCGAGAAGCTGGTCTGGGAGGCCTCGCGCCGCTGCGTGGTCATCGCCGACGCCAGCAAGCGAGTCGCCCGCCTGGGGGCCTTTCCCCTGCCGGTGGAGGTGGTGACCTTCGGCCACCGAACCACCCTGGACCGGATCTGCGATGCCCTGTCGGAGTGCGACATCGGCGCCGCCCCCCGACTGCGGATGAAGGAAGGCGTTCCTGTCGTGACCGACGGCGGCAATGTGATCTTCGACATCGCCTGCGGCCGGATCGACGCCCCTGCAGCCCTGGCGGCGGCGCTGAAATCCGTGACCGGCGTGGTGGACCACGGCCTCTTCCTGGACCTCGCCGACCTCGCCCTGGTGGCGACGGACGCGGGTGTGATGCAGATCGAGCCCTAGATCTCGCCCGACCGGGCCCGCATGGAGGCGTCGAAGACCCGGTTCATCCAGCCCCCGAGAAGGGCCAGCCAGATGAGGCCCGCGCCCGCCATGGCGGCGTGCAGGCCCCAGAAGGCCGAGGGCGCCATGTGCTCGTAGGCCTGACCCAGCCTTCCCACCAGCAGGTTCCCGCCGGTGAAGGACAGGTAGTAGACGCCGAGCAGGGTGGTCGCCAGGCCTGCAGGGCCGACCCGCGAATAGAGGGACATGATCACCGTATCCACCCAGGGCAGGGCGGCGTCGGCCAGCATGAAGAAGAGGATGGGCAGGAGGATGTGGACCTTGCCACCCCCGAAGGCCGCCGCTGCAAGGGCCAGCACCAGGAAGGCGCAGGCGGTCAGGGCAGTGCCGACCATCACCCGCGAGGTCTCTCGCGGCTGACGTCCGCCCCGGGACTGCCAGGTCCAGATGCGCACAGCCAGGGCGGTGGCGACGATGGTGAGGATGCCGTCCAGGGTCGAGAACCAGGTGACCGGTACCTCGAAGCCACCGATGGTCCGGTCAACGTGCTCCCGCGCCCAGACCGGGAAGATGTTGAAGGCTTGGTTGTAGGCGCCGACATTCAGCATGGACCCGACCAGCACCAGGAGCAGGGCAGCGACTACCAGGCCCTGCGTCGGACCGCGAGCGGTGCCTGGGGCAGACGGCACCGCCGCTGCGATGACGCGGCGGGCGGGAAAGCGCTTCACGCCTGCCAGGTAGGCGACCAGCCCAAGGGACATGCCCACGGCAGCGGCAGCGAGGCCGTAGGACCAGCCCACCTTCTCGCCCAAGGTGCCGACGATCAGGGGGGTGATGAAGCCCCCGATGTTCACGGCAATCAGGAACAGGCCGTAGGCGCCGGTGCGACGCGGGTCCCCCGGTCCGTAGAGGGCGCCGACCTGGCCGAGCAGGTTCGACTTCACCAGGCCGCCGCCGATGATGATGAGGGCGAGGGCGATCAGGAAGGTGGCCTCGAGGGCCAGAAGGGCGTGCCCGAAGGTCAGGAGGACAAGGCCAGTCACAATGCAGGTGCGGGTCCCCAGCCAGCGGTCCCCGATCAGGCCCCCGAGGAGGGGCGTGGCGTAGAAGACGCCGGTCACCAGCCCAAAGGTGGCGGAGGCGAGCTCTAGGGGGCTAACCGCTCCGAACGTGGCGCCCAGGAACCGGCTGAAGGGTCCAAATCCGATCACCCCCTCCGCCGTGCCTGGCAGGAAGAGGTAGGTCGACATGTAGAGCGTCAGAATCGAGATCAGGCCGTAATAGGCGAAGGCTAGGAAGATCTCGGTGGCGAAGATGTGCCCGAAGGCCGTCGGATGCCCAAAGAAGGCGACGTCTGAGCGGTCGCGATCCGGCGTCCTGGGGACTTCGGGGGGTATCGGTTCGGCGGGTTCCATGACTCCGGCTTGAGCCGCGCGCCTTTGCGGGTCAAGCCCCGCCGCCCCCGGCATTCAACAGCGCGCCGATATGCTTTAGACACTGCAAGCTGCGAGGGGAGTTCGCCCATGAGCCAGTTTGATTACGATCTCTTTGTCGTCGGTGCCGGGTCCGGCGGGGTCCGGGCCGGCCGCTTGGCCGCGGCCTCTGGCGCGCGGGTCGCCGTCGCCGAGGAATACAGGGTCGGCGGTACCTGCGTGATCCGGGGCTGCGTGCCCAAGAAGTTCATGGTCTATGCCTCGGAGTTCGCCCACTACGCCCACATCGCAGAGGGCTACGGCTGGTCCGCCTCGGGGGCGACCTTTGACTGGACACGCTTCCGGGAGGCCAAGGATCGCGAGATCGCCCGTCTTTCCGGCCTCTATGTGGCCAACCTGACCCGGTCGGGCGCCGCAATCGTGGAGGGCCGGGCCGTCCTGACCGGTCCCAACAGTCTCGAGGTCGAGGGACGCGGAGCGGTCACTGCACAGCGCATCCTCATCGCCACCGGCGGGCGGCCCTGGAAGCCGGAAGACCTGCCGGGCGCGGACCTCGCCATCACCTCCGAGGAGGCCTTCGACCTCCCCGCCCTGCCGGAGCGGATCGTGATCGTCGGCGGTGGCTTCATCGCCGTGGAGTTCGCCGGCATCTTCAACGGCATGGGCGTCGATGTGACCCTGGTCTATCGCGGCGATCAGGTCCTGCGGGGGTTTGACGAGGACATCCGCTCCCACGTCGCCGCCGAGATCCAGAGGCGGGGGGTGAAGCTCATCCTCGGGGCGCATCCAGCAGAGATCTCAGGCCGTTCCGGGGACCTGCAATGCCGCCTGTCCGATGGCCAGATCCTGCCGGCCAGCCAGGTCATGCTGGCGACGGGCCGCAAGCCCCACACCCGGGGGCTGGGCCTGGAGACGGCGGGGGTAGAGACCGGTCCGAACGGCGAGATCCGGGTCGACGCCTGGTCGAAGACCTCCGCCCCTGGGGTGTGGGCCGTCGGCGACGTCACGGACCGCATCAACCTCACGCCGGTGGCTATCCGCGAGGGTGCCGCCTTTGCCCGGACGGAATTCTATGGCCAGCCCACCTCATTCGACCACGAGGCCGTAGCCTCGGCGGTCTTCAGCCAACCGCCGGTCGGGACCGTGGGTCTCACCGAGGCGGAGGCGCGCGCGGCCTATCCGAAGATCGACATCTATATGTCTCGGTTCCGGCCCATGAAGGAGACCTTCTACGGCGGCCAGGAGCAGGCCCTGGTCAAGCTGATCGTGGACGCCGAAACCCAGCGCATGCTGGGTTGCCACGTCGTGGGCCCTGATGCCCCGGAGATCATCCAGATGGCGGCCGTACCCCTGAAGCTTGGTGTCACCAAGGCCCAGTGGGACTCCGCCTGCGCCGTCCATCCCACCCTGGCCGAAGAGCTGGTCACGCTCAGCGAGCCCGTCGTGCGACCCATCGCTTGAGCCCGGCTCCGCCTCGGGCCGCCGACGGCCGCTGGACGGCTGGGGTTCTCGCAGGCCTCTTGGTCCTCACGCCCCTGCTGGGTTGGGCGGGGGCCTTGGGATTTGCGCCCGCCGTGGCCCTGGCAGGCCTTCTGACGGCTCCGGCCCTCCGGGTCCGCATCGCCGACCGCACCCTGTTGCTGGCCCTCTTCACCGCCCTGGTCTGGGCCTGCGCTTCCGTCTTCTGGAGCCCCTGGCGGGCTCCGGACCTCGAGGGACAGACCGGCTTGAAGCTGGTCTTCATGCTGGCCCTCTACGGCTCCGCCGTGAGTGCAGCGCGCGCGGTTTCAGAGGCGCGCCTGAATGGACTTCTCAACGTGCTGGTCGCCGCCGTGGGCCTGCTGTCTGCGATCCTCATCGTCGAGGCCCTGACCGATGCCGCTGGTTACAAGGCCCTGCTGACAGCGTTCGGGCAGACCGTCCGCCCCGACTATGCCGTCAAGAATGTCGCCCAGGGCCTGTATGTGCTGACCCTGCTCGCGCCGCCCACCCTTGTGGCCGCGAAGGGCCGGTTCCGATGGGCCCTTGCGGCGCTCGCCCTTGCCGGGATCCTCTTTCCGGCCTGGAGGTTCGGATATGACGCCCCGGTCCTCGCTGCGGCCATCGCGGCCGTGGCAGCCCTGCTGGTCTGGCGGTTTCCGGCGGCTGGTCCGCGAATCCTGGGAGGGCTGGCTGCGGGCGGCTTTCTGGCAGCGCCCCTCCTCGTCTCCTCGGCCTTTGCCCTCGGGCTCGACGCCCGTCTGGCCCCCTACCTGTCAGAGTCCTGGATGCAGAGGCTGGGCTACTGGCAGAAGGCCGTCGAATGGATCTGGGCCCGTCCCCTCCCGGGCTGGGGTCTCGACGCCAGCCGGGCCTTCGGACCGGGCATTCGGCTGCACCCCCACAATGCTGCCCTGCAGATCTGGATGGAGCTTGGCCTGATCGGAGCCGTGGCCGCCGCCATCGTCTGGGCGGCCATCTTCACCGGCCTGTCCCGGCCAGCGCGGTCACCCGCCGCTGCCGCCAGCGCTGCCGCCGCCGCCGCCTACCTCGTCTTTGGGGCGGTGAGCTTCGGGGTCTGGCAGGAATGGTGGCTGGGCCTCGGTGCCTTGACCGCCCTGGCCTGCATACTCGTCCTGCGCGCCCGGACTATCGACCTTTCCAGCCGTTCCGTATAAAACGCCGCGCCTGCCGATGCAGGTGCGGAGTAGCAAGATGAGCCCTTCCTGGAGCCCTTCCACCTGGCGTTCCCGTCCTGGCAAGCACATGCCTGAGGACTATCCGGACGCTCAGGCCCTGGCCTCGGTCGAGCAGACCTTGCGCGGTATGCCGCCCCTGGTCTTCGCCGGTGAAGCCCGCAGGCTGAAGTCGCTGCTGGCGGACGTCGAGGCGGGTCGCGCCTTCCTGCTCCAGGGCGGCGACTGCGCCGAAAGCTTCAAGGAATTCCACGCCGACAACATCCGCGACAGCTTCCGCCTGATCCTCCAGATGGCAGTGGTGCTGACCTTCGCCGGCGGCAAGCCGGTGGTGAAGGTTGGGCGCATGGCCGGCCAGTTCGCCAAGCCGCGCTCGTCGGCCACAGAGACCGTCGGTGACGTCACCCTGCCGTCCTACCGTGGCGACATTATCAATGGCATGGACTTTGACGCCGCCTCCCGCACACCCGACCCCCAACGCCTGCTGCAGGCGTATGGTCAATCCGCCTCGACCCTGAACCTGCTGCGCGCCTTTGCCGGGGGCGGCTACGCCAACCTGCACAATATCCATCGCTGGACCCTTGGCTTCGTCGATGACAGCCCGCAGGGCGCACGCTACCGCGCCCTCTCGGAAAAGATCTCCGAGGCCCTGACCTTCATGGCGGCGATCGGCGTGACGCCCGAGACCCATCCCGACCTGCACAGGGTGGAATTCTTCACCTCCCACGAGGCCCTCCTGCTGGGCTTCGAGGAAGCCATGACCCGCGTCGATTCCACCTCCGGCGACTGGTACGACACCTCGGCGCACCTGCTGTGGATCGGGGAGCGCACCCGCCAGGCTGACGGCGCCCACCTGGAGTTCTTCCGGGGGATCAAGAACCCGATTGGCATGAAGGTCGGTCCGACCCTCGAGGCAGATGAACTCCTGCGCCTGATCGACATCCTGAACCCGGACAACGAGCCCGGGCGGCTTACGCTGTACGGC
>JBMOEP010000152.1:0-5483 GCA_049314675.1 Phenylobacterium sp. | reverse complement strand
TCGAGCGTGGAGCACCGAAGGACTTTTCGATGACCACGTTACGGCCCTTGGGGCCGAGGGTCACCTTGACGGCGTTGGCGAGGATGTTGACGCCGCGCAGCATCTTGTCGCGGGCGTCAGTACCAAAATAGACGTCTTTAGCGGCCATTGGCTTACTCTTTTCGAATGGGATTGGTGGGTCTGGAAGGCGGTCGGAGGCTCTATTCGATCACGCCCAGGACGTCGCTTTCCTTCATGATCAGGAGGTCGGCGCCGTCGATCTTCACTTCCGAGCCGGACCATTTGCCGAACAGGATGCGATCGCCCGTCTTCAGGTCGAGGGGCTGGATCTTGCCGGAGTCGTCACGGGTGCCGGGACCGACGGCGATCACTTCGCCTTCCTGCGGCTTTTCCTTGGCGGTGTCGGGGATGATGATCCCGCCCTTGGTCTTCTGTTCTTCTTCGACGCGCTTCACGAGGACGCGGTCACCGAGGGGACGAAACGCCATGTTTTGGTCTCTCCGTTTAGGACGAGGGTTATTGAAATCTGCAGGCGCGGCAACGTCTTTGGCAGCCGCCGCGAACGAGTGCTAACGCGTCGGGGAGTTAGGTGCCCGGTCCGGCAGAGTCAAGCGGCGCGCCGGTCTATTCGTCTCTGTCGGTTCCGGTTGCGCGCCCTCCGCCCCCGCCGCTAAGGTCCGCCCGAACTTTGACGCCTGAACAAGGAAATGCCCATGCGCCGCGCCTTTGCGATCACCGCCCTGTCGGTTCTCGCCCTCGCCCTTCCCGCCGCCGCCGAGACCTGGACGCCCTACACCGCGCCGAACGACAAGGGACTGCAGTGGTCCTTTGATTCCGACTACAGCTACCGGGATGCCGCGACGGGCCGGGTGGTCGTCTTGACGGCCATTGGCAAGGTCGGGGCCAGCCCGCGGATGGGACCCTCGGGACCCGGAGCCGCGGACGGGGTGGGCTTCATCTACGCCCTCGACTGCAAGTCGAAGAACCTGCTGTCCATGGGCAGCTACTCGCCGAAGAACCCGCTGGAGATCGGCGGCGACTGGCGCAGCGCAGTGCCGAAGAAGGCCAACGGGGCGGACGATGCGGCCCTGATGATCCAGGCCTGCACCAACACCGCGACCCTGCCCACGAAATAGGCGGGGACCCCTTCCTCGGCACCTGGACAGTCTCCAGCAGGACCTCGGCGTGGCCGTGGAGGACGTCCGGGGGACAGCGCCCGGGCGTCCTTGATCTGGCTCAACCCTGGCTGGCAAATCCGTTCCCGGCGCGCCAGGATGAGGCATGATCAAGGACTTTCCCCACCGCCCCCTGGCCAATGCCTTCGTGACCCTGGAACCGCTTTCGGAGGTCCACCGCGAACCCCTCCGCGCCGCCTGCGCTGCGGATCCCGACGTCTGGCGCGAGTTCTATTCCCTGTCCCTCCTGGGCGAGCACTTCGACCGGTTCTGGACGGAAAAGCGCATCGCTGACCGGGACTCCGGCGCCGCACACCATTTCGCTGTCCTTCGGGAAGGCCGCTGCGTCGGCATTACCGCCTTCCTGAAGATCGACCGGGCCAATGCGAGCCTTGAGATCGGCCTGACCTACTACGCCCCCGAGGCCAGGGGCGGACCGGTCAATCCCTCGGCCAAGCGCCTGCTGATGGGGGAGGCCTTCGACGCCGGCTTCTGCCGGGTCCAGTTCCACGTCGACGAGATCAACGCCCGCTCTCGCGCGGCGGTACTCAAGCTGGGCGCGACCTTCGAGGGGATCCAGAGGTGGGAACGCATCATCTGGACCGGCCGCCGGCGCAGCACGGCCGTCTACTCGGTCATCGCTCCCGAATGGCCCGGCGTCCGGGAGGCGCTGGACCAAAGGCTCGCCGCCTTCGGGCCAGACGCCTGAGCCCTCCGGCCTGAAGGCGACGGCGGCGCTTCAGCGCACGGGCGCCGTGCGGGTCTGGCTTTCAGCGAAGAAGACCTGGCCGGCGTGCTCGGCCACCTCCTGGGCGGTATAGGGCCGGCCCGGCTGGAAACCCTCGGTCTCCAGCATCTTGAGCTCGCGGACGCCGCGGGAGGAGACGCCCAGCACCTTGCCGGTGTGGTCGGCGGCCAGGTCTGAGACCATGTAGAGCACGCCCGGCGCCACGTTCTCCGGCAGGCTCAGCGGATCCGGGTCGCTGCCGACCCGCCCGGGCAGGTCGGAGGTCATGCGCGTGAAGGCGCCGGGCGACAGGCCCATGACCCGGATGCCGTACTTGCGGCCCTCGATGGCCAGCACCCGCATAAAGCCGTAGATACCCGCCTTGGCCGCCCCGTAGTTCGACTGGCCGAAATTGCCGTAGAGCCCCGAGGTAGAGCTGGTCATGACGATGACCCCCTGCCGGCCATTGTCCTTCAGCCACTTCCAGACCGGCATGGTACAGCAGTAGGTGCCCTTCAGGTGGACCTTGACCACCAGGTCCCAGTCCGCCTCCGACGTGTTGGCAAAGGACTTGTCGCGCAGGATGCCCGCGTTGCAGACCAGGATGTCGACCTGGCCGAAGGCGTCGAGGGCCGATTTCAGGATGTTCTCGCCCCCCGCCATGGTGGACACGTCGTCAGCGTTGGCAACGGCCCGCCCTCCCTCGGCGAGGATGTCGTTGACCACCTTCTGGGCCGCACTGACGGAGCCGTCGCCCGAGCCGTCCCGGGCGCCGCCCAGGTCATTGACCACCACCGCCGCGCCCTCACGGGCAAACAGCCGCGCATAGGCCTCGCCAAGCCCGCCGCCTGCGCCCGTGATGATGGCCACCTTGCCGTCGAGAAGTCCCATCTGCGTTTCCCCGTTGTCTGGATTGGAACGCCATCTTCCAACCGGTCTGCCGGGGAGTCGAGTCCGCGCTCTCGGGGGGACGGCCTGGGTCCTTTCCGACTCCACAAGCCGGGCCGTTGGAGTAGGGTCGTTGCGGAGCTGGCGCGTCTGACGCCGGATTCAGGGGGAAGCGGCGTGTCCGAGAGTATTCCTACGGGCGAGGCCCACGGTCCGGGGGCTGTTGTCGATCCCCCCATGGCGTCAGAGCTGGCTGGCGACGGTCGGATGAACCGGGGCGCCGTGTCCTGGTCCGTCTTCGAAGGCGCGCGCAACCCCTACATCATCCTCGTCACCATCTACATTTTTGCGCCCTATGTGGCCTCCGTCATGGTTGGCGACCCGGTCCGGGGCCAGGCGGTCATCTCCCAGTGGAGCCAGTATTCCGGCTGGATCGTCATGGCCACCGCGCCCTTCCTCGGGGCCTCCATCGACCAGCTCGGGCCCCGCAAGGGCTGGCTGGCCCTGGTGGTCGCGGCCATGATCCCCATGATGATCGCCCTCTGGTGGGCCAAGCCCGACGGCAGCGGGCTGTCCGTCGCCCTGACCATGCTGCTCATCACCCTGATCGGCCTGGGATTCGCCTTCTCCGAGGTGCTGCACAACTCCCTGTTGATCCGGGCTGCGGGCATGAAGGCCGCCCACAAGGCCTCGGGACTGGCCCTCGCCCTCGGCAACGGCTTCTCGGTGCTGGCCCTCGGCTTCACGGCCTGGGCCTTTGCGCTTCCGGGTAAGGTCGATTGGGCCTGGGTGCCCAAAACCCCGCTGTTCGGCCTGGACACGGCCATGCATGAGCCTGAGCGGATCGTGGCTGTGATGGCGGCGGGCATATTCGCCGTCGGCGCCATCCCCCTGTTTCTCTTCACCCCGGACGCGCCATCCACCGGGGTACCGGTCCTCAAGGCCTTCAGGAACGGTGCCCGCCAGCTTTGGGAAATGCTGTCGACTGTAGGGCGCTACCGCGATGCGGCCATCTACCTGCTCAGCCGGATGGCCTTCGTCGATGGCATGAACGCCGTCCTGATCTATGCCGGCATCTACGCCGTGGGGGTGATGAAGTGGCAAGCCCTTGAAATGCTGGGCTACGGTATCCTCCTGTCCATCCTCGCGGTCCTTGGCGGCTTCGTCGGTCGCTGGATGGATGCGGCCCTGGGGCCCAAGAACTCGCTGCGGATCGCCATCCTGATGTCGATCCTGGGCATTGTCTGCATGCTGGGCATGTCGCCGACCCGTATCCTCTACTTCTGGTCGTTTGATCCCTCGGCCCAGCCGCCGATCTGGGACGGGCCGGTCTTCCGGACCCTGCCCGAGGTGGTCTTCCTGCTGATCGGCTTCGTGAATGCGGTCTTCATCACCGCCCAGTACGCGTCCGCCCGCACCATGCTGACCCGCCTGACGCCCCCGGAGAAGACCGGCGCCTTCTTCGGAGTCTATGCCCTGTCCGGGGTGGCGACCGGATGGCTGGGCCCCATGATGGTCAATCTCGGCACCAACCTGACCCAAACCCAGCAGGGTGGCTTCGCCACAGTCACGATCCTCCTGGCTGTTGGCCTGGTCGGCCTCAGTTTTGTCCGGGGCGGCGGCAAGTCGATTGAGTCCTGAGGCATCGCGATCGCCTCATTTATTGTTAACCATAATTATTCATGAAGGTTAACTAACGGACTCTTGCAAACGGCCCGGCTAGTTTACTTGTCGTTAACTTCATTGCGACATGTTTGCTCTGAGTGCGCGGGGAAGCCGAAAGGCTCAGCCGGGGCGTGGGGACTCCCGCCCTCCCGTGACACGGGAGAACAGAATGTCCAGGTTACTCGCAAGGGTTCTCCGTGAGGAGGCCTCCGCGCCGGTGGTTGAGTACGGGGTCGTCGCGGCCCTCATCGCTGCCGTGCTTCTCACCGCCGCCAGCCTTGGCGTCGGCCACCAGCCCCCACCCGTCTCCGCCCCGGACCTCCGCGCGGCACCGCGCTGAAGCCGCCCGTTGCGGCGTCAGGCACTTTGGCCCAAATGACTCGGGGGCGTCCCGTCGGACGCCGGTCCAGGGAAGTGCGCCATGTCAGAGTTCCCCGCCGCCGCGGAAAGCCCCTCGGTTCCCGTGATCGCCCTCTGCGAGGGCGAGTCCGAAGCCTGGCTGGCGACGGCCCCGCCCCTCGAACGTGGACTCGCCACCCCGGACTTTAGGGGACGGACCGGCCAGGTCGTCGTCGTTCCCGGCCCCGATGGCGCACCTTCCCGGGTCCTCCTGGGCCTGGGCCTTGCCCCCGGGGACCCCGCGGCCTTCCGAACCCTCGCAGGCCGGCTTCCCGCCGGGCGCTTCCGGCTTGAGGGCGCGCCCAGGGGCCTCGCGCCCCGGGACGCCGCCATCGCCTTCGCCCTCGGCCTCTACCGCTTCGAGCGCTACCGCAGGCGTGAAACCGCCCCTCCGACCCTGGAGATCCCGGGCGTCGACCCGGCGTCGGTCGCCGGGATCGCAGACGCCTGCGCCCTCGCCAGGGACCTGATCAACACCCCCGCCAACGACCTCGGCCCCGCCGAACTCGAGGCCGCCGCCCGCGACCTTGCCGGGCGCTTCGGGGCCGACATCTCGGTGGTCTGCGGCGACGACCTTCTGGCCGGGGGCTATCCCGCCGTCCATGCGGTGGGTCGGGCGGCGGCGGTGG
>JBMOEP010000151.1:0-5493 GCA_049314675.1 Phenylobacterium sp. | reverse complement strand
GGGAGGTCTTCTGCGACCTTGTCCAGCGCTTCGCCGGCGATCCGCGCTACGCCTTCCTGCAGTTCGGGTCCCAGGGGTCGGGCTATGCCGGAATGGGCTTTGTCGAGACCTCGGTCAGCGCCGCCTCGCCCCACGCCATGCGTGATGCCCTGGTGCGCGAAGGGGTCGATGTCGCCCTGACCTGGTCCCTCTGCGCAGAGACCTTCGGCTTCACGGCCCTGGAAGCGGCCGCAGCCGGCGCCGCCGTCCTGACAGGACCGGACAGCGGCAATATCGCCGCCCAAGTCTCAGCCGGGCTCAGCGGGAGGGTTGTGGTGGACGAGGCGGCACTGGTCGCGGCCTTCGAGACCGGCGAGGTCCTGTCCTTGTCCCGGTCTGCCCGCAGCGCGACCGTGCGTGACCTGGTCTTCAGCGAACTGACGGCCTCGCCAGGAGCTCGTCCAGGGCCTTGACGGAGACCACCTCCGACCCGACCCCGGCGTCCATCCGCATCACCTTGTTGCAGTAGAGCCGGATCAGGTCGAGGTCGTGCGAGGCCAGGACCAGAATGCCCGCCCGCTCTACCAGGCCCAGCAGGCGCTGGTGGGCGATCTTCTGGAAGTCGGCGTCGCCCACGGCGATCCACTCGTCCATCAGCAGGACGTCGGCGTCCACGGCCGTGGCCACGGCGAAGGCCAGCCGCGCCTGCATTCCCGACGAATAGGTCTTGAGCGGCATGGCCAGGAAGGGGCCCAGGCCCGTGAAGGCGGCGATCTCGTCCATCTTCTCATCGACCTGCCGGGCGGACAGGCCGGCGATCCGACCGCGCAGGCGGATGTTCTCCAGGCCCGTGGCGGTGGGGTCAATGCCCAGGGACAGGTCCAGCAGGGGGGCGATCTTGCCGCGCACCTCGATCTGCCCCTCGTCGGGTTCGTAGGCGCCGGACAGGGCCCGCAGGAGGGTAGTCTTGCCCGAGCCATTGTGGCCGATCAGGCCCAGCCGGTCCCCGGCCCTCAGCTCCAGGTCCAGGCCGGTGATGGCGGTCACGGTGGTCGAGCCGTGGCGGACCTGGTCCAGGCGTCCGCCCACGGCGACCCGGGCCAGGTGCTTCTTCAGGGACTTGGCGTCGTAGCCATAGACCGGGAAGCGCAGGGTCAGGTCGCGCACGCTGATGAAGGCCTGGTCCGGCCGGGGCGGCGCTGTCGGGGACTTGGCACCACGGCTCATAGGTAATGCACGATCCGGCGGCGGGTAACGGTGAACAGGCCGAAGGCGACCGCCCAGCCGATCAGGGCCATGCCGATCAGCACCGGGAAGGTAGAGGCTTCCGGCGCCAGGCCCATCAGCGGGGCCCGGATGGCGTCGAGCATGTGGAAGAAGGGGTTCCAGGTCAGGACGGCGTCCATCAGGCCGACCCGCTCGCCCGGCTGCCAGAACACCGGCGTCATGAACATCGAGAACTGCATGATCGACATCACGATCTGGGGGATGTCCCGGAACCGGGCCGAGATGATGGCGGTCAGCAGGCACATCCAGGAGATGTTGATCAGGACGAGGGCCAGGCCAGCCAGGGCCAGGGGCAGGTTCAGGGTCCGCCAGAGGCCGAAGCCGATGATCACCGCCACCACGATCACCAGGTGGTGCAGCAGGGCCGCCAGGTTCCGCAGCACGGTCCGCCAGACGAAGGTCAGCATGGGCAGGGCGGTCTGGCTCAGCATGCCGGAGGCCTGGACGAAGGACTCGCACCCCTCGATGATGGTCTGCGAGATCAATCCCCAGAAGACGATGCCCAGGGCCACAAAGGGCAGGGTGGTGGCCAGGGGGATGTTCTGCAGCTCGGCGTAGAGAAAGCCTATGCCCAGCACCATCACGGCCATGGACAGGGTGATCCAGAAGGGCCCGAGGATGGATCCGCGATAGCGCGAGACCACGTCGTGCCAGGCCAGGGACCAGGCCAGGCCAAGGCCCTGACCGGAGCGTCTCAGGTCCTCGACCGCCCGCGCCAGATCATCCCGGAAACCCCGGGAGCCCGTCCGCAGCATATGTTCGGTGATTTCCATCGTCGCTCCCGGCGAGGCCGCCCGAGGTAACAGGTCGGATTCGGTGGCGCAACCGGGAGGCGGGAGCGGCATCCCCCGAGGCCGCACAAGGGCTGCGCCTTTGGCTATTGCTACCGCTGGGGTTTGTCCTCAAAGGAGGGCCTCAACCCCGCCCCTTGCGGTCAGCGCGCGACGGCAGGTTCAGGAGCCCGGATGAAGCTCAACGATTGGATCCTTTGCGCCGTCTTCTCGGTCACCCTGCCGATCGGCCAGGTCCTGTTCAAGTGGGCGGCGAACACCCACGCGACCCAGAGCGGCCCCCTGGTCCTTAAGCTGGCGACGAACTTCCCGCTCCTCTTTGCCCTGTTCTGGTACGGGATGAGTGCCATGTTCTGGTTCTACATCCTGACCCGGATACCGCTCTCAGCCGCCTATCCGGTCGCCATACTGGGAAGCGGCCTGGTGCCGCTCTTCGCTTGGATATTCTTCCGGGAGCGCCTGTCCCCCGAACTGATGGTCGGGTTAGGTGTCATGCTCCTCGGCCTCTACATCATTCAGCGCGGTGCGGCCTGAAGCCAGGTCCGGGCCAGGTCGGTCCTCGGCTTTCGCGCCTCGATGAACCTGTAGAAAGAGAACTGTACGCCGATGCCGAGGCTGCGGATCTTCACCTCGTCGAACAGGCCGCCGACCAGGTCCTCGATCTCCCGGGCGCTGTTCACGTGCTCGTGTCGCATGAGGACGCCGTAGTCCAGGCCGCGCCTGAGACGAAATTCCAGGCCCGTTGTCAGCGACCAGCCGAGACGCCATAGGAGCCCACCCTCGGAGGGAATGGCGGCGAGGAAGACGCCGTCTTCGTCTAGCAGGAGGGCCGACCGGGCCAGGGTGGCGGGTAGGTCCTCGATATGCTCCAGCACCGCGACGCTCGTGATCCGCGCGTAGCGAGCCGTCTCTGGCGCATCCCGGATATCCGCAAAGACGCTTCTCACCCGGGCCAGGTTCGGGGAGTCGCGATACAGGTCCGCGAAGGGCTCCACGATGTCATAAGCCGGGTTCTCCGGCTCGTACGGCAGCTGGTTCAGGGTGCCCGCGCCCAGTTCCAGGGTCGGACCCGGGGAGGCCGCATTGACCGTGCGGGCGACCTGCCTGTGCATCCAGCTTTCCAGGCCCTGGGCCAAGGAGGACGCCGGCGATCTGCCCTGCCGGTTCATCCGGTAGTGCTCGCTGTAGATCTCCCGGTAGGCGTCCGGCAGGGCCGGTCTGATCTTGGGAAACCTGCCCAGAAGGGCCTGCGCCGCGGACGGGTCTGTGGTGCTCATCGGATTCTGCGTCTTTGCTCTCTTCGTGGCCTCACGGGCCGGGCTCCAGCAGGTGAAACGGCGCCCCTGCCGGACTCAGTTGCCGGCTTGCCCGGAGGCGGTCGGCGCCGCCATCGATCCGCCGGGTCTGCTCGGCCCCCAGCTTGGACAGGACCTAGCCCGCCGGCAGCGCCAGGGCGAAGGCGAGGCAGAGAGGTCAAGGGGGCCGAGGCCCCGGTTCACGGGGCCGCTGGCGCCTTCGCCGCTTCACCTTCGGGCGCGGGGCTGACCCCTCCGGGCACGTTGACGATGGCCACCTGATAAAGGGTGAACTCGCCGCCGGCATCGTCATCCAGGTCCAGGCGCAGGCCGGTGATCACCGACTTGACCCAGTCATCCCCGCCCTTCCGAGGTTTGGCCATGTCATAGACCATCACCGTGGTCTCCCCGACTGCGGGATCGGCGCCCCGGACCGGACCGGTGTAGAAGTCGCCGGACTCTCCGTGCGCGGTCGTCTTCCAGAAGAGGGATCCATCCCATCGCGCCGTGTCCTGGTTCCGGGTGATGCGCACCAGGACGGTGTTGGCCTCTGCTCCCTTGATCGAAAGGTCCTTGGGGAAGCGGACGATGGAGTCGAACAGGTCTCCCTTCACATCCATGCCGCCACCGGGGCGAGCCGAAAGGGTGGCGCCGGCACCCTCAAACCCATCTGTCCCGGCATCGAAGGTCCAGAGCGCCACCGGCTTCAGGGCTTGTCCGTTGAGGACAAAGGCCTTGCCCGCCGGGTCCCAGCTGATCGGTTCGGCGGTCCGGGCAGGCCGTACCTTTCCGGCAGGGGCCTCGGGCGCGGCTGGTGCCGCCGGCTTGGGCTGGTCACAGGAAGCCAGAGCGAGGGCCGATCCGGCAAGGAGGATTGCGAGGGGCCGAAGAATCCGGGGGGGAACCCTGAAAGTCATGTCGAGAGTCTCCAGAATCGACGGCCAAGGCCGGAGGGGTCGAGCGCGAGGAGTATGAGGCCCGTCATAGCGGCAAGATCAAGGAAGTAAAGATAGCGATAGTCGCAGGATAGGGCGATCACCAGGAAGCTTCCCGCGAAGGCCAGGGCACCCGCCTGCAGGCCCGCCATGACGAAGTCGGAGGGGCGACCGCGAAGCAGAAGCAGGACCATCGTTGCCAGGGAAATCAGGGCATAGGGCAGATGCGACAGCACCGGCGTGCCGAAGAACCAGCTGGCGTAATTGTAGAGTTCACGGTCCTGGCGACTTTCCCGCGCGGGCAGCGAAAGCTCCGCAAGCACCAGCTCCGGCCCCTGGACGCCGGTTGAAACGGGAAGGCAGGCCAGGATGTTCGGGGTCAGGAAGACCTGCCGGAAGACCGCCAGCCTGTGCGCCGCGTAGTCCCCGACGTCCGCCGTCGGCAGGTTCGCCCACGTCTTCGCCACCACCCCCTCAGGCGTTTGCCAGAGGGCCTCGCCCAGTCCCGGCGCATTGCTGACCGCATCCACCCGCTCGGGGTTGTAACCTTGGGCTGCGAGGGCCCGCAGTGTGGCCGCCGCCTGCGGGTCCTCGCTCTGCAGGGGCTCGAGCGGCGTCTTGGGATCGCGCGCCGCCACCCCCACCAGGTCGAAGTGCTGGATAATGCGAAGTCCTGCGCCTGCGGCCTCGGGTGAGGCCGGGGGCACGAGCCGCTCCATGACCAGCGTCATGGCGACGAAGGCGACTAGGCCCACGCCCAGCAGGGTTCCCGTCGCCGACAGCCCAGCCTTCCAGCCCTGTCGGGAACCGGCGGCCAGCCCCACGGCGAGGGCGGCGGCGCCAAGGGCCAGGATGCCGTTCTGCCGCACCAGTGCGGCCACCACGAGGAGGGCCAGGCCTCCACCCCAGGCCAACCGCCGGCCGGCCCGGCCCGTTCCTTCCCCCACGGAGAGGGCCAGCAGGACCGTGCCGGCAATGGCGGCGTTGGCGAAGAAGACGTCCTTCCAGACGATACCCTGGTAGATCAGCACCTGGGGCGTTGCGATCACGGCCAGGAGGGCTGGCGCCGCCAGCCAGTGGGCACGCCGGGCCAGCCAAGGCAGGATGGCGAGGCTGCCGAAGAAGAGGGCGACGTTGAAGGTCACGAAGAGGGAGGTTCCCGACAGCAGGCTGTCGAACTTGCCCAGCAGCCAGGACATGAAGGCC
>JBMOEP010000150.1:0-5498 GCA_049314675.1 Phenylobacterium sp. | reverse complement strand
GGCGTCGAGGCTGCGTACCGCCAGGCGGATGCCAGCCTGGGTGATGCCGCGCCAACCAGGGGGGACCAGGGTGACGCGGTTGCCGTCCGGATCGGCCAGGGGGCGCGGCCCGGCCAGACCCTCCCGGGCCAGGTAGAGCTCGCGGTAGCCGGTCGGCACCCCGGCCGGGACCGGCTCGGCATAGGCGTTGATCTTCAGGACCGAGCCATTGGCATTGTGGCGATGCTGGTTCTGGCCCCGCCGGATGGGCAGGAGGTGGTCGAAGGGAACCCCCGCCTCGCCCTGCCAGAAAGCCAGCACGGCCTCGAGGGCGTTGGTGGACATGCCGATGTCCACGCGTGGCTTGGCCAGTTCCATGGTCGCCTCCCTCTTCGCGCCTCTGCCTGCGGGCTTGCCCGCGATCTGTCCGCGTGACAAGTCAGAAGCCCAGGGAGACGACAACCAGGAGCCAGACCCATGAAGGCGGCGGTCTATTACGAGAACGGCGGACCCGAGGTCCTGCGCTATGAGGACGTTCCCGATCCAGCCTGCCATCCCAAGGGCGTGATCCTCCGGGTCGAGGCCATCGCCATCGAGGGCGGCGACACCCTGAGCCGCTTCGGCGGACCCCTGGTGACCAAGCCCCACATCGTCGGCTACCAGGCCGCCGGCGAGATCATCGAGGTGGGGGCTGAGGTCACCCACCTGAAGGTCGGCCAGAAGGTCGCCACGGTGAACAATTTCGGCAGCCACGCCGCCCTGCGCAGCGTTCCGGCCCGCAACTGCTGGCCAGTCCCTGAGGGCTACGACATCGCCAAGGCCTCAGTGATTCCCGTGACCTTCGGCACCGCCCACGACTGCCTGTTCGAGTACGGGCGGATGAAGGCGGGCGAGATCGTCCTGGTCCAGGCCGGGGCCTCGGGTGTCGGCGTCGCCGCCATCCAGCTGGCCCGCCGTGCGGGTGCGAAGATGATCCTGGCCACTGCCAGCTCGAACGAACGCCTTGAGCGCCTGAAGCCCCTGGGGATGGACGCGGGCATCAACTACCGCGAGCACGAGGTGCCCCGGGAGGTCCGCCGCCTGACCGACAATCACGGCGCTGACGTGGTGGTGGACTCGGTGGGCGGCTCGACCCTGCAGGGCTCGATCAATAGCCTGGCCTACCGCGGCCGCGTCTCCATGGTCGGTGCCGCCGGGCGCGAGCCCATGGTGGTGGACGTCGGCTCCATGATGGGCGGCAACCGCAGCCTTTCCGGCGTCTTCCTGGGCGCCGAGATCATGACCGACCGGGTCCACGACATGATCCAGGGCCTGATCAACGACGCCGCCCAGGGCCAGCTGGAGGTGGTGATCGACAGGACCTTCCCCCTGTCCGAGGCCGCCGCCGCCCACGCCTACATCGAAAGCCGCGCCGCCGTCGGCCGCGTCGTCCTGGTCCCCTGAGGCGAGGCTGGCCATGCCCTTTGCAACCAACGGCGACGTCCGGATCTGCTGGGAAAGCTTCGGCGATCCCGCGGCCCCTGCCATCCTCTTGGTCAACGGCCTCGGCTCGCAGATGACCCGCTGGCCGGAGG
The DNA here is from genome assembly GCA_049314675.1 of Phenylobacterium sp. Classification (GTDB taxonomy): domain Bacteria; phylum Pseudomonadota; class Alphaproteobacteria; order Caulobacterales; family Caulobacteraceae; genus Phenylobacterium. Next base: position 3,945 of record JBMOEP010000150.1, on the reverse strand, counting down.
CCTTCTGCAAGGTCCTCACCGACAAGGGCTACCGGGCCCTCAGGTTCGACAACCGCGACACGGGGCTGTCGTCCTGGTTCGATGCCGGCGGCACCTACACCCTTGAGGACATGGCCGCCGACGCCATGGCCGTTCTGGACGCCGCCGGGGTCCCCGCCGCCCATGTGGCGGGGGTGTCCATGGGCGGCATGATCAGCCAGGTCATCGCCGCAGACCATGCGGACCGTACCCTGTCCCTGACCTCCATCATGTCCACCTCCTCGGCACCGGGCCTGCCCCAGGCGACCCCCCGGGCCATGGCAGTGCTGACCCAGCCGACGCCGGACTTCCAGACCGACCCACATGCCCACACCGCCGCCGCTGTGGAGAACGCCATGGTCATTGGCAGCCCCGCCTATCCCTGGCCCAGGGGCGAGCTTGCCGTGCGGGCGAAGGCGGAGGCCGAGCGGGCCTGGAACCCCACCGGGTCCGGCCGCCAGATGCGGGCCGTCGGCGCCACGGGCGACCGCTCAGAGCGCCTGGCCCGGATCACCGCCCCCACCGTCGTCCTGCACGGGGCGGACGACCCCCTGCTGCCGGCGGACGGCGGCCGGGACACCGCCGCCAAGATCCCCGGGGCTGAGCTCCGGATCATCGAGGGCATGGGCCACGACCTGCCCCCCGCCCTGTTCGGCATTGTCGCCGACGCCATCTTCGCTGCCGCCGCGCGCGCCGGCTGACCCCTTCAAGGAGCTGACCCATGGGACGTCTTTCCGGAAAAACCGTCATCATCACCGGCGCCGGCTCGGGCATCGGCCGGGCCGCCTCCCTGCTCTTCGCCGCCGAGGGCGCGAAGCTGGTCATCGCCGACAAGTTCGACACCGTTGAGGAGACCGCACGGCAGGTCCGCGAGGCAGGCGGGACCGCCCTGGCCCTGACCGGCGACGCCGGCGACGAGGCCTTCGTCTCGGCCCTGGTGGACCGGGCGGTGGCCGAGCACGGCGTCCTGGACGCCATCTGGGCCAACGCCGGTATCTCGGGCGGCGCCACGCCGCGGGAGGAGCAGGACGCCGCCCACTGGGCCGAGGTCCTGCGGGTCAACCTGATCGGGCCCTTCCTGGCGGTGAAGCACGCCAGCCGGGTCATGGTCCCCCGGGGCCAGGGCTCCATCGTCATGACCGCCTCGGTGGCCGGCATCCGCTCGGGCGCCGGCGGCATGCCCTATTCGGCCTCCAAGGCCGGGGTGATCAACCTGGCCCAGACGGCGGCCAACGAACTCTACGGCACCGGCGTGCGCGTCAACGCCATCTGCCCCGGCCTAATCGAGACCGGCATGACCAAGCCCATCTTCGACGGCGCCCGGGCGCGGGGGAACGAGGGCAAGATCGGCCAGCTCAACCCCCTGGCCCGCTATGGCGTACCCTCGGAGATCGCCCATGCTGGCCTCTTCCTGGCCTCGGACGATGCGTCCTACGTGAACGGCCAGGCCATCGCCGTCGACGGCGGCCTGTCCTCGTCGCATCCGGTAGTGCGGCGGCGCTAGGGGTTGAACCGGCCAGGGCAGCGGCGAGGCGGTCCTCGGTAGCTCGGCTGACCCCCTCCGGCCCGCTGCGCGGTCCACCTCCCCCTGGGGGGACTGTTGCGAAATCGCTGGATTGTGATTCCCTGCTTTTGCGGTGGAGGATTTGCGATGTCGGTGAAGTCGACGGGCCAGCTTGGGTTTGGAGAGATCGGGGTGATCCGGCGGGTTGGGGTTCCGGCTCTGGACAGGGTGTCGGCGCTGGTGGACTGGGCGGGTCTGGAGGGTCATCTGGCGGGTCTTCGCGAGGAGGGACCTGGCCGCCCTGGCTATCGTCCCCTCCTGCTGTTCAAGGCGCTTCTGCTGCAGGCCTGGTACGGGCTGTCGGACGGCGAGCTGGAGTTCCGGCTGGGCGACAGCCTGGCGTTCGGTCGCTTTGTGGGTCTGAGCCTTGAGGATGATGTCCCTGATCACACGACCCTTTGCCGGTTCCGTAATCGGCTGGTGAGCGCCCGTCTTCTGGAGACGCTGTTCGGCGAGCTTGACCGGCAGCTTGAAGCCTCGGGCCTGATCCTGAAGCAGGGTGCCCTGCTGGACGCCACCCTGATCGAGGCGGCGACCTCGCGTCCTGCGGGCGGCAAGGAGACCGAGGCCCGCGACCCGGACGCGGCCTTCGCCAAGCGCCAGGGCAAGGCGGGCTCGACCTATGGCTACAAGGCCCATGTGGGCGTCGATCAGGGCTCGGGCCTGGTGCGGACGGTCATTACCACCCCGGCCAACGTCAATGACACCACCCCCGCTGACGGCCTGATCCGCGGTGACGAGGCGGCGGTCTATGGCGACAAGGCCTACGACACCCATGCCCGCCGCGCCCGGCTCAAGAGCCTGGGGGTCAAGCCCCGGCTGATGCGCAGGCCCAGCCAGTATCACGCCCTCACCAAGCGCCAGCAGCTCTGCAACGACCTGATCGCCAAGCGAAGGGCCGCCGTGGAGACCACCTTCGCCACCTGGAAGCGGCGCATGGGCCTGACCCGGGCCCGCTACATCGGCCTGGCCAAGGTCACCGGACAGATCCTCCTCACGGCAATGGCCTTCAACCTGCGCCGCCTCGCGGCCCTGACGGCATAGCCAGGCCCGGACTCCGTCCAGATCCCAACGAAAAGCCTCAAAACACCCCGGAAGGGGCCCAAAGATGCGCCTCAATGCCCCTCAAGGCCCACGACGCAGCGTAACGCAGAGGTCCCCTGGGGGGAGGAATTACAAAGCCATTGCTCCCCATCAGGGGGAGCTGTCGGCGAAGCCGACTGAGGGGGTCAACGGCGGCTCGGCTGACCCCCTCCGGTCGACGCCAGGGGATCCGGTCCTGCAGGTCCAGAACCCGGACGCGGGGGCTGCGACTGGTCAGGCGGCACGCGCACGGCTAGAAACGGGTTCGTATCGCCTTTTGCCCGCAGGGACCCATGGCCGGACATTCCAAGTTCAAGAACATCATGCACCGCAAGGGCCGCGCCGACGCCCAGCGGTCCAAGCTGTTCTCCAAGCTCTCGCGCGAGATCACCGTCGCCGCCAAGTCCGGCATGCCCGACCCGGCCATGAACCCGCGCCTGCGCCTGGCCGTGGCCAACGCCCGGGCCGAGTCCATGCCCAAGGACAATATCGAGCGGGCGATCAAGAAGGCCTCGGGCACCGACGCCGCCTATGAGGAGATCCGCTATGAGGGTTTCGGCCCCGGCGGCGTAGGCCTCATCGTCGAGGTGCTGACCGACAACCGCAACCGGGCGGCGGCCAATGTCCGCTCACTGTTCTCCAAGCACGGCGGCAACCTGGGCGAGACTGGCTCGGTCGCCTTCATGTTCGACCGGGCGGGGCGCATCGTCTATCCGGCCTCGGCCCGGGGCGAGGAGGCGATGATGGAGGCCGCCATCGAGACCGGGGCCGACGACGTGGAGTCCGACGAGGACGAGCACGTGGTCTTCGCCGCCTTCGAGGCCCTGAACGAGGTGGCGGCGGCCCTGGAGGCGACCCTTGGCCCGGCCAAGTCCACGGGCCTGGCCTGGCGGCCCAAGAGCCTGACCCCGGTGGAGGGCGACGCCGTCGGAACCCTGCTCAAGCTCATCGACGCCCTCGAGGACGACGACGACGTCCAGACCGTCTGGGGCAATTACGACATCTCCGACGCCGACCTCGAAGCCTTCGGGGCCTGACGGAGTCCGGTTCTCCATGGCCCTCACCCTCACGTCCCGGGGCAACCCGGCTGGACTGATCCTCCTGGCCTGCCTGGCCACGGCCCTGGCCATGACCCTGACGGCCTGGCCGCCCCTGACCTTCCTGTTCGTCATGCTGGGCTGGGTGCTGGCGGTAGGCGTGCATGAGTTTGGCCATGCCTGGGTGGCCTGGCTGGGCGGCGATCATACGGTAGAGGATAAGGGCTACCTGACCTTCGACCC
>JBMOEP010000149.1:0-5518 GCA_049314675.1 Phenylobacterium sp. | reverse complement strand
CAGGGCGCCGAAGGCGGGCGACAGGGCCAGGGCCCGGATCGCGGCCCTCTGCAGCCGTCCCGCCGCAGGCCGGGGCGCGGCCTCCAGGACGGTGGCCTGGCCGACTTCGTAGAGGCGGTGGTACTGGACGCCCGACGGGCAGGTGGTCTCGCAGGCCCGGCAGCCCAGGCAGGCGTCGAGGGCCTCCCGGGTCAGGTCGGTTACGGGTTCGCCCTCCAGGGCCTGCTTCATCAGATAGATGCGGCCACGGGGGCCCATCAGTTCCTCGCCGGTGAGCAGGTAGGTCGGACAGGTGGCATTGCACATGCCGCAGTGGACGCAGGCCCGCAGGGCGGTCTCGGCAATCTCGCGGGCCTCTCCGGCGAGGGTGTCGGGCAGGCGGGTGCGCATTCAGACCTCCGCGTACATCCGGCCGGGATTGAAGAGGCCGTCAGGATCCAGGGCCGCCTTGATGCGGCGGTGCAGGGCGAGGAGGGCAGGCGGCAGGGGCTGGAAGGCGGGCCCCGCCGTTCCGCGCACCCGCTCGATGTGTCCACCAAGCGCCGCCGCCTGATCCCAGGCCTGGGCTGGAGGCGTTTCCGCGGTCAGCCAGCGGACGCCGCCGCCCTGGTCCCAGGGAAGGTCGGCGAAGTCCCCGGCCGGCACTGTCCGGGGAAGGGCGATCCGCCACAGGCCCTGTCCCCTGGCAAGAACCGGATGGGTCAGGTCCCGGACGGCTTCCCAGTCGGCCAGATCCGCCGCCTCTCCGCCGATCCGGGCGGTCGCGGCCTGAACGCCCGCGCGCCCTCCGGACAGGCGAAGGTGCAGCCTCTGACCATCGTGGAAGACACCCGCCAGGGGCAGGGGCCGGCGCATCAGGTCGGCGACCTGCTGGAGGGCCGCACCCGAGGACAGGTCCAGGACCCTGGCGGCCTCCACAGCGGGACGAGGCACGACCCTCAGGGAGATGTCGAGGAGGACGCCGAGGGTCCCATGGGCGCCGGCCATCAGGCGGAAGGCATCGAACCCCGCCACGTTCTTGAAGACCGTACCGCCGAACCGCAGGACCTCGCCCTGGCCATTCAGGATGCGGGCGCCCAGGACATAGTCGCGCACAGCGCCGGTGAAGGGCCGCCGGGGCCCCGAAAGTCCTGTGGCCACGGCACCGCCCAGGGTTCCGCCGGATCCGAGGCGGGGTGGCTCGAAGGCCAGCATCTGGCCGTTTTCCGCAAGCAGGGCCTCGATTTCCGAGAGGGGCGTTCCCGCCCGGGCCGTCAGGACCAGCTCGGCCGGGTCGTAGTCGACCACGCCCCGGTGCCCGGTCATCTCCAGCGGGGTCCCGGACACGGGCCGGCCCATCCCGGCGTGGGTCCCGCCCCCGCGGATCTCCAGCGGAGTCCGGTCCGCCGCCGCGCCCCGTACCGCCTCGGCCAGGGCCGACGTCAGGTCGGCGTCAGAACCGTTCGAGATGGGCAAAGGGCAGGGCTCCTTTGTGGACATGCATACCGCCGTACTCGGCGCAGCGGGCGAGGGTCGGGATGGCCTTTCCGGGATTGAGCAGGCCCCTTGGGTCGAAGGCAGCCTTGAGGGCGTGGAAGGCGTTCACCTCGGACGGGCTGAACTGGACGCACATCTGGTTGATCTTCTCCCGGCCGACCCCGTGCTCGCCGGTGATCGAGCCGCCCACCGAGACGCAGAGCTCCAGTATGGCGCCGCCCAGGGCCTCGGCCTTCTCCAGGTCGCCCTCCAGGTTGGCGTCGTAGAGGATCAGGGGGTGAAGGTTGCCGTCGCCGGCGTGGAAGACATTGGCGACCCCCAGGCCGTGCACCTCTGCCAGCCGACCCATCTCGGCCAGGACGAAGGGCAGGGACTTCCGCGGGATGGTCCCGTCGATGCAGTAGTAGTCGGGTGCCAGACGTCCCATGGCCGGGAAGGCGCCCTTGCGGCCCGCCCAGAAGCGCCGGCGCTCAGCCTCGTCCCGGGCGACGCGGACCTCGGTGGCGCCAGCCTCCCGAAGGAGGACCGAGACCCGCTCGATCTCCTCGGCGACGTCCTCGTCCTGGCCATCGATCTCGCAGAGCAGGATGGCCGCGGCATCCCGGGGATAACCTGCGCCGGCGAAGTCTTCAGCCGCCCGAAGGGCGGGGCCGTCCATCATCTCAAGCCCTGCCGGCACGACCCCAGCTGCCATGATGGCTGCCACGGCCCCGGCCGCCCGTCCCACGTCGTCGAAGGCGGCGAGGATCAGACGGGTCGTCTCGGGAAGGGGCTGGAGACGCAGGAGCACCTCAGTGACCACGCCCAGGAGCCCCTCGGAACCCGTGAACAGGGCCATCAAGTCGTAGCCAGCGGCGTCGCTCGCCGGCCCGCCCAGGGTCAGGATCTCGCCGTCCAGGGTCACCACCTGGGCGGACAGGACGTTGTGCACGGTCAGTCCGTATTTCAGGCAGTGCACGCCCCCCGCGTTCTCCGCGACATTGCCGCCGATGGAGCAGGCGAGCTGGGAAGACGGGTCTGGGGCGTAGAACAGGCCATGAGGCGCTGCGGCCTCGGATACCGCCAGGTTTCGGACACCGGGCTGGACCCGGGCGGTCATGGCGAGGGGGTCGATCCCGAGGATGCGGGAGAACTTGGACATGACCAGAAGGACACCCCCCGGGAAGGGAAGGGCGCCTCCAGAGAGGCCGGTTCCCGCGCCCCGGGCCACCACCGGGACGCCGAGATCCCGGCAGGCCTTCAGGACCGCCGCCACCTGTTCCACTGTCTCCGGCAGGGCGACGGCGGCGGGGAGGGCGCGGTAGGCGGGCAGGCCGTCGCTCTCATAGGGGCGGATGGCCTCCAGGCGGGTCAGGAAGCCGCCGGCCGGGAGGAGGGGCTCCAGCCGCGCGCGGAGGATGGCGGGATCCACGGCGGGAAAATCAGCGTCGAGTCGCGGATCAAACGTGTCGAGCATCTCGGCTTTCCCGGGCGGTGGGTTTACATAGCGCCTGAACCGGGCCGCGCCACAAGGAATGCGCGCCCCCGCCAGGGAGAGCGAAATGGATCTGGGACTCAAGGGCAAGAATGCCATCGTGACGGGCGCCACCCGCGGCATCGGCCGGGCGATCGCTGACCTCCTCGCGGACGAGGGCGCGAACGTGGCCATCTGCGCGCGCAAGGCCGACGAAGTCGCCACAACGGTCGCGGCTCTCCAGGCCCGAGGGGTCAAGGCCTTCGGACAGGTCGTGGACATTGCCGACGGCCCGGCCCTGCAGGCCTTCGTCAAGGCGTCAGCAGAGGCTCTGGGCGGGCTGGACCTCCTGGTCTCGAACGCCAGTGCCCTTGTCCAGGGTGCCCGTCCTGAGGACTGGAAGGCGATGTTCGAGATCGACATTCTCGGCGCCGTGAATGCCCTCGACGCTGCCCGCCCCTTCCTGGAGGCCTCGGCCCAGAAGACCGGGGACTCCGCGGTGGTGCTGATCTCGTCGATCTCCGCCGCCGAGGCGACTGCGCCCTCGGCCTATGGCGCCATGAAGGCGGCCCAGATCCACTTCGCCAAGGGGGTGGCCCGGGAGGGTGCGCCCCGGGGCCTGCGCTGCAACGTCGTCTCGCCAGGGACGGTCTTCTTCGAGGGCGGTGTCTGGGGAAACGTAAAGGCGGGCATGCCGGCCTTCTTCGAGCAGATGCTCAAGCGCAATCCCACGGGCCGAATGGCCACGCCTGAGGAAATCGCCGCTGCGACGGTCTTCCTCTGCAGCCCGCGCTCGGCCTTTACGACAGGGATCAATCTCGTGGTGGACGGAGCCATCTCCCAGCGGGCCAACTTCTGAGTTCTCAGGCCGGCTGGGAGGGCGCGGGGCATGTATGACTATCTCGAGCTCGGCGTCGGACGGGAGCGTGAGGCTGTCGCCCGGGCGGCCAGGCAACTGAAGGCGTCGGCGGTCCCCCCCCTGGCTGTCTTCTCGCCCCTGCTGGGCTTTGCCTCCAACACCGTCCTCGCCCTGTTTCCAGCCCTTGAGCCGGAGGCGGCCCTGGCCGTCGCCCGGACCGAGGGCACCGTTTCGGTCCAGAGGACGCGCCTGTCCGCCACGGCCCGGCCCGTCGCCGGAGCGGCACCCGTGCCGGGCGGGGTCTATGTCCACAACTGGTTCCACATCGATGCCGACGCCGTCGAGGCCTTCGTCGCCCTTTCGGTCGAAGCCTGGCCCGACTTCGAGACGCGCTTCGAGGCCCAGATCTTTGGTCTTTTCCTGGCCGAGGCCTCCGAAACCGATCTCGGCCAGGGCGCGCGTCGGCTGCTGCTCATGACCCGGTACCGGGACCTCGGCGAGTGGCAGGCCAGCCGGGATCCGACCACCGAGGCCATGAAGACCTTCGCCCGGCGACGGGAGTTGACCCGGGTCTCGCTTGCACGGTCTTGCCTGTTTATCCCCTGATCCCCTGACGCCCGAACCGCGGAGCCCGCCATGATTGAACGCCAGATCGACATCGCTACCCGTGACGGGGCGACCACGACCTTCGTCGTCCATCCCGACCGGGGCGGACCGCATCCCGTCATCGTCTTCTTCATGGATGCGCCGGCGATCCGGGAGGAACTCCGCGACATGGCCCGGCGACTGGCCAGCGGTGGCTACTATGTCCTGCTACCCAACCTCTACTACCGGGCCGGGGTCATGGAGATCGGCCCGATCTCGCCGGCCGGGTCTGCCTTCGTGGCAGGCCCGGTCTGCTCATTTTCTGAGTGGATCACCTCGCCCGGAATCACATCGCCTTGGGCGTAGTTGGGGCCATCACTGCTGTTCGCCCCCGACTCGGCAAAGAATATCGGAAAGCCGCCGGGGATGGTGATTTTCCGCGCCAGTCGGCGGCGGAGGCTCTCCCTTATAGGCGGGGTCAGCACCAGCAGGCCCGCAACATCAGTGCACAGGCCGGGTATCACGATCAGCAGTCCAGCGAGAAAGGTGAGGCCATGGGATCCCGCCGCACCATCAGGCAGACGGCCACCACGTGCCGCCTCGCGGAGGCTAGCGAAGGCTGCGATACCGGCCACCCGCATGATGATGATGCCGATCAGAATGCCAGCCAGCAGGATGAGTAGGGTCCAGCCCCAGCCGATCCAGTATGCGAGCAGGAATGCGGCGAGAATTTCGGTAAGTGGGTAGGCCAGCAAAATGTAGCGAAGTGGCACGGCTAACCGGCCTGACTCCGGCGAGCTGCCCGTCGCAACCGCAACATGCGCTCCTCAGCTCCCCAGACTGTCACTCGCCACAGCGCTTCGATCACAATCCGCTGGCTCATCTTGCTGGTGCCAGCGGCGCGTTCGACAAAGGTAATGGGGACCTCGGTCACGGTCATCCCCCGCTGAACTGCCCGCCAGGCTAGGTCGACCTGGAAGCAGTAGCCCTGGGAGGCGACCTCGCTCAGATCAAGTCTCCGGAGGGTGTCGGCTCGAAACGCCCGGTAGCCTCCCGTGGCATCGTGCAGGGGTACCTGAAGCATTGTCCGGGTGTAACGATTGCCCCCTTTCGACAGGATTTCTCTTGCCTTGGACCAATTCTCG
>JBMOEP010000148.1:0-5545 GCA_049314675.1 Phenylobacterium sp. | reverse complement strand
CCGTGGTCGACGTCCAGCAGGGTCGCCTGGGCGCCTTCGAACAGGACCCGGCGGCCGGCGCGGATCTGGTCGCCGAGGATGCGCCAGGCCGGTTTCACGAAGGGGGTGACCTGGGGGGTGATCTCGGCCAACTGGGCCAGGATGTCGGCGGGGGTGACGGGGGTCAGGCCGAGGCCGGCGCGCAGGGCGCCGTGGTGGGCCAGCAGGCGCTCGATCTTGGTCTCCAGGGCCTCCCGGTCGGCGAGGTCGGCGAAGCGAATGGCCCGGCGGCCGACCTTGTCCTCGTAGGCCGGGCCGATGCCCCGTCCCGTGGTGCCGATCTTGCCCGCGCCGGCCCGGGCCTCCCGGGCCTGGTCGAGGTCACGATGCAGGGGCAGGATGACGGTGGCGTTGTCGGCCAGGACCAGGACGTCCGGAGTGATGGTAAGGCCCTGGGCGCGGGCCCGGCCGATCTCGTCCATGAGGGACCAGGGGTCCACCACCACGCCATTGCCGATAATGCTGAGCTTGCCCTGCACCACCCCGGAGGGCAGCAGGGACAGCTTGTAGGTCTTGTCGCCCACCACGATTGTGTGGCCGGCGTTGTTGCCGCCCTGGAAGCGGACGACGACGTCGGCCCGGTCGGCCAGCCAGTCGATGACCTTGCCCTTGCCCTCGTCGCCCCACTGGCCGCCGATGACGGTGACGTTGCCCATGATGTGATCCTGTCAGGTATGCGTCCGCAGCCTGCCGGCGGCTCCGTCCCCGCCCTTCGACAGACGCTCGGCGGGGGGAGGTTCTGGATTGTCGCGGCCCGGAAGGACGCAGCGGCGCCTGATTTCCAGTCCGATGCGGATAGACAATCGGGCCGCGCCGTCGTCAAGGGTTTTCGGTCTGGAGCCGGTGTCCGCGCGGCGCTAGAAACGGGCGCATGGACAGACCGCGCTTCCACCTCGCCTTCCCCGTCCGCGACCTTGCCGAGGCGCGCGCGTTCTACGGCGGCCTGTTGGGCTGCGCCGAGGGTCGGTCGAGCCCCGAATGGGTGGACTTCGACTTCCACGGCCACCAGATCGTCGCCCACCTGGCCCCGGCGCCGGAGAGCGTGGCGACCAACCCCGTGGACGGCGAGAACGTGCCCGTCCGGCACTTCGGCGTCATCCTGGACCTGCCGTCCTGGCGGACCCTGGCCGACCGGCTGGCGGCGGCAGGGGTCGACTTCATCCTCCCGCCCCAGGTCCGTTTCCAGGGCCAGCCGGGGGAGCAGGCGACGCTGTTCTTCCTCGACCCCTCCGGCAATGCCCTGGAGTTCAAGGCCTTCGCCGACGACGCCAGTGTGTTCGCCCGGTGAGCACCGTCACCTTCGCCGACATCGAGGCCGCCGCCGGGCGGCTGGCTGGCCAGGCGGTGGTCACGCCCCTGATCGAGAGCCCGGCCCTGAATGCCAGGCTGGGCCTGAGGGTGCTGATCAAGCCCGAGACCCTGCAGAGGGTGGGGGCTTTCAAGTTCCGGGGCGCCTTCAACCGGCTGTCGCAGGTCGCCCCGGCTGACCGTCCGCGCGGGGTGGTGGCCTTCTCCTCCGGCAACCATGCGCAGGGGGTGGCCCTGGCGGCCCGGCTGCTGGACCTGCCGGCGGTGATCGTCATGCCCGCCGACGCCCCGGCGGTGAAGGTCGAGGCCACCCGGGGCTATGGCGCCGAGGTGGTCTTCTACGACCGCATGACCGAGAGCCGGGAGGCGATAGCAGCCCAACTGGCGGCGGAGAGGGGGGCGGTCATCGTGCCGGCCTACGACGATCCCGACATCATCGCCGGGCAGGGCACGGTGGGGCTGGAGCTGGCCCGGCAGGCGCAGGACCTGGGGGCGGAGCTGGACCTCGTCATCGGACCGGTGGGCGGCGGCGGCCTGATGGCGGGGGTGGCCCTGGCGGTCCAGACCCTGTCGCCCCGGACCCGGGTCGTGGGAGTCGAGCCCGAGCTCTATGACGACGCCCGCCGGTCCCTGGCCAGCGGCCGGCGCGAGACGGCGGCGCCCAGCGTGCGGACCCTCTGCGATTCCCTGGAGACCCCGTCGACGGGGGAACTGACCTTTCCGATCCTGAGGGACCGCCTCTCGGCCATCGTGACGGTGAGCGATGCCGAGGTGGCCGGGGCCCTGCGGCTGGCCTTTTCCACCCTGAAGCTGGTGGTCGAGCCGGGGGGCGGGGTGGGCCTGGCGGCCCTGCTGGCCGGCAAGGTCCCCGAGGCGACGCCCGGCGCCTGCGTGGGCCTGGTCCTGTCGGGGGGCAATGTGGACCCGGACCTCTTCGCCCGGGTGCTGCGCGGCGAGTTCTGATCCGGCGCCGCTGGCGGAAGGCGGCCAGCGGCGGTAATCAAAGGTCCAGTCTTTCCTATTCGGGGACCCGAATGACCCTCAAGCGCACACTCCTGGCCGGCCTGTCGGCCCTGCTCCTGTCCGCCCCCGCCCTGTCGGCACCCGCCTGGGCCGCCGACCTGGACCCGGCCCGGCTGACCGGGCACGTCAAGATCCTCTCCTCAGATGACTTCGAGGGCCGGGGGCCTGACACCGAGGGCGAGCGCAAGACCGTGGCCTACCTGATCGAGCAGTTCCGCAGCTTTGGCCTCCAGCCGGGCGGCGACCTGCAGAAGGACGGGACCCGGGCCTGGACCCAGGACGTGCCCCTGGCCCGGTTCGACACCGAGGGCCCGGTCGCCGTGAGCGTCACCGCCGCCGGAAAGACCCAGGCCTGGGCCCAGGGCGAGCAGATCGCCATCCGCGCGGCCCAGACGGGGATCAGCCGCCTGACCGTAAAGGACGCGCCCATCGTCTTCCTTGGCTATGGCGTGACCGCGCCCGAGCGGAACTGGGACGACTTCAAGGGCGTCGACATGAAGGGCAAGATCGGCCTGGTGCTGATCAACGATCCCGACTTCGAGACGGGCAAGGGCGATTTCGGCGGCAAGGCCATGACCTATTACGGCCGCTGGACCTACAAGTTCGAGGAGGCTGCGCGCCGGGGCGCCATCGGCTTCCTGGTGATCCATGAAACCGATCCGGCCTCCTATGGCTGGGCGACGGTGAAGAACTCCAACACCAACACCATCTTCGATATCATCCGGGCCAATCCCTTCGAGGCCCATGCGCCCCTGGAGGGCTGGGTCCAGCGCGATGCGACCGTCGGGCTGTTCAAGGCTGCTGGCCTCGACTTCGAGGCGCTGAAGGCCAAGGCCCAGACCCGGGACTTCCGGCCCGTGGAGCTGACCGGCGTAACCTTCTCCACCGACTATGCCGTCCGGGCGCAGAAGATCGTCTCGAAGAACGTCGTCGCCCGGACACTGGGCCGCAAGCACCCGGACGAGACCGTGATTTACTCAGCGCACTGGGACCATTTGGGCGTCGGCCTGCCGGACGCCCGGGGCGACAAGATCTACAACGGCGCCCTGGACAATTCCCTGGGCACGGCCTCCCTGCTGGAGATCTCCCGCCAGTACGCTGCCGCGCCGGCCACGGACCGCTCGGTGGTCTTCCTGGCGGTCACGGCCGAGGAGAAGGGCCTGCTGGGCTCGGAATACTATGCGGCCAACCCGGTCTATCCCCTGGCCACCACGGCGGGGGTGATCAACATGGATGGCGGCGCGACCGCCGGCCCGGCCCGGGACTTCACGACCTCGGGCGACGCGCCCCTGACCCTGCAGGACGACCTCGTGGCCCTGGGCGCCAAGCGCGGCCGGACCTATTCGCCCGACCCGCGTCCGGGCGCTGGCAGCTTCTTCCGCTCGGATCACTTCCCCTTTGCCAAGCGCGGCGTGCCGGCCATCTCCTTCGGCTCCGGACAGGACCTCATCGACGGCGGCCGGACCCGGGGCGAGGCCCTGGCCCGGGACTATACGACCAACCGCTACCACCAGCCCGCCGACGAGTGGTCGCCCAGCTGGAACCTGGCCGGCGCGGCCCAGGACGGGGCCCTTCTCTACGACCTTGGCCGGGAGCTGGCCAATTCCCGCCGGTGGCCCGACTGGAAGGCGGGCTCGGAGTTCCGGGGGGTCCGCTCCGGCTCGGCCGACCAGCGGAAGTAGGCGGGGAAGGGGGCTCGACGCGCGCGCGCGATGCCGTATGGTGACGCGCGTCAACTTCTGAGCGAGCCCATGTCCGACACCGCCCTCGCCCCAGCCGGGAAGCGCGAGATCACCAAGGCCCAGAACCGCCAGGCCATCCTGGACGCGGCCCGGGAGGTGTTCGGCGATTCCGGCTTCGAGACGGTGACGGTGCGCGACATCATCCGGCGGACCGGCCTGGCCTCTGGGACCTTCTACAACTACTTCCGATCGAAGGAGGAGGTGGCCGCGGCCCTCTTCCGGGATGGCGCCCGCAGATTCTCGCCGGTGCTTAAGGCCCAGCGCGAGCGGGCCCAGACCTGGGAGGCCTTCGTGCGCGGGGCGATCAGCGCCTACTACAGTTTCCTGGCCAGCGAACACGACAACTGGCTGGCCCGCCGTCCGGCCGAGGAGGCGGGCCTGACCCTGATGGGCGAGACCCCCGAGATGGCGGCGGTCTATGAGGAGGTGCGCCGGTCCATCGTCGACGAGGCCGAGCGGGGCGGGGCCCGGGGCGTCGACGCCGACTTCCTGGCCGCCGCCTGCATCGGCGTAGCGCGGGAAGTCGGGCAGAAGATGCTGGCCCGACGGCCCATCGATACCGCCGCCGCCACCAACTTCGCTGTTGCCCTGATCCTGGGCGGGACCGCCGGGCTCTCCGGAGCCGCGCCATGAGCCGCCGGTCCTCGCAGACGGCCGTCCTGGCCCGGATCCTGTCCCTGCCGGTGCCGGTCCTGCGCCTGCTGTCGGGGGGCGGAGCCGTCCATCGCGCAGGCCGCACCCTCGATCCCCGCCTGCAGTTCCTGGCCTCGGGCACCCGCCGCGGCCGGCCGATGAGCGCCATGTCCCCCGAGGAGGCCCGCCAGGCCAGCGCCACCGCCTTCGCCCTGACCGGGGAGGCCCCGCCTCCGGGGGTGCGCACGGAGTCCCTGCAGGTCCCCGGCGGCGACGGTGACCGGCCCGCGCGGCTCTACCGCCCTGCCCGTACCGCCCCGGACGCCCCCATCCTGGTCTTCGCCCACATGGGCGGCGGGGTGATCGGCGACATCGACACCACGGATGGCTTCTGTGGACGCCTGGCCGAGGCCCTTCAGGGGCCCGTGCTCTCGGTGGACTACCGGCTGGCGCCCGAGCACCGGTTCCCGGCCGGCTATGAGGACGTGCTGGCGGCCTTCCGTTGGGCGCGGGAGGCGGGCGAGCGCTTCGGGGCCGCGCCGGGTCGGGTGGCGATTGGCGGGGACTCCATGGGCGGCCTCTTCGCCGCCGCCCTGGCCCAGGAAATGCGCCGTACGGGTGAGCCTGGCCCTGTCCTCCAGCTGCTGGTCTATCCGGCCGTGGACATGGCCAGCGAGACCCCCTCCCTGACCACCTTCGCCGACGCCTTTCCCCTAGACCGGGCGACCCTGGACTGGTTTTTGGGCCACTATCTCGCCGCCGGCACGGACCCCTCTGACCCGCGGCTGGCGTTGAGCACC
>JBMOEP010000147.1:0-5557 GCA_049314675.1 Phenylobacterium sp. | reverse complement strand
GCCACGAGGTCGGCGTCCTGCTCGATCGCGCCGGACTCCCGCAGGTCCGCCAGCTGGGGCTTCTTGTCCTCCCGGTTCTCGACCTGTCGGGACAGCTGCGAGAGAGCGATTACGGGAACGTTCAGCTCCTTGGCCAGGGCCTTGAGGCTCTGGGTGATCATCGAGACTTCCTGGACCCGGTTCTCGTTCCGTTTGTCGCCCGAGGTGATCAGCTGGAGGTAGTCGACGAAGATCGCATCCAGGCCATGCTGGCGCTTCAGGCGCCGGGCCCGGGCGGTCAGCTTGGCGATGGAAAGGCCACCGGTTGCGTCGATGTGAAGCGGGGCTTCCTGGATCTCGAGCGCGGCCTCGCGGATGCGGGCGAACTCCGAGGCGTCGATCTCTCCCTTGCGGAGCCGGTCGCTGGAGACTCCGGAGACCTCCGCCAGCAGACGCATGGCCAGCTGCTCTGCCGACATTTCGAGGGAGAAGAAGGCGACGACGCCGCCGGAAACCGTGCGCTTGGTACCGTCGGGCTGCGGTTCCCAGGCATAATGGCGAGCCATGTGAAAGGCGATGTTGGCCGCGAGCGAGGTCTTTCCCATCGAGGGACGCGCCGCAAGGATCACCAGGTCGGAGGGATGCAGTCCGCCAATTTTCTGGTCGAGGTCGATCAGGCCGGTCGAGACGCCGGCAAGGCCGCCATCGCGCCGGTGCGCTTCGGCCGCCATCTCCAGGGCACCGCCCAGGGCGTCCACGAAGGGGATGAAGCCCTGGGACGTTCCCCCGGTTTCCGCCAGCGTGTAGAGGCTCGCCTCCGCTGCCTCGATCTGGTCCATCGCCGATTGCGCATCCTCGGGGGACTGCGCCCGGACGGTGATTTCCCCACCGATCCGGATCAGGTCCCGACGGAGGGCCAGATCGTAGATGGCGCGGGCGTAGTCCGGGGCGTTGGCGGCCGGCGGCGCGCGGTCAATGAGGTCGGCGAAATAGCGGACGCCGCCAAGGGCCTCGAAGGCCGGGTCCCGGCTGAACTGCTCCGCCAGCAGGATGGGCTCAGCCAGCTGGCCCTTTCGGATCTGGGTCTGGACCGCGGTGAAGAGCCGTTGATGGAAGGGCTCGTAAAAGTGCCGGGCCTCAAGGTTGTCGCCCAGGCGCTCAAAGGCCGCATTGTCGTAGAGCAGTGCGCCGAGCAGGGCCTGCTCGGCCTCCACGTTGGCTGGAGGGTGGGGCAGGTCCACGTCGTTGTGGGGGGAGATCAGGTCGAGAGCCGATGCGAGCGCCATCCCTTTAGGAGATCGCCTCGCAGGGGCTGGGGTCAAGGCGTCACCCGCCTCGATGCACAGGATTCCGCAGCCTGTGGAAAAGGGCCGCCGGGTCCGGTGAGACCGGACCCGGCGCGTCCCCCTACCAGTTGTAGCTCAGGCGAGCGTAGACATAGCGCCCGTTGAAGCCAAAGGGCGAGAAGCCCGGGAAGGCGTTGGGGCCGTTGGTGTTGACCGTCACCGGGGTCCGGTTCGGATACTCGT
Source organism: Phenylobacterium sp. (assembly GCA_049314675.1). Classification (GTDB taxonomy): domain Bacteria; phylum Pseudomonadota; class Alphaproteobacteria; order Caulobacterales; family Caulobacteraceae; genus Phenylobacterium. The sequence continues at coordinate 4,049 of JBMOEP010000147.1, read as the reverse complement.
CCAGAGCGTTGGTCACGCCCAGGGCCATGCCGAGGCCGGCGTCGCTGTTCCAGCGGGCTTCGACGTCCAGGAGGACGTGCTCGCCGACCGGGTAGTCGAGGGCGGGGTTGTTGCTCGGCGACAGCACGTCACCGTAACGGGTCAGCTTGCCAGAGACACCGAAGGGCCCCTGGGTCCAGTCCGCGTTCAGGACGTACTTGGAGGCGGGGGTACCCTCCTCGAAGGTCAGGCGGTTGGCGCGGTCGAACAGGGGCGGGGGCACCGGGAGGTTATCCAGGACCGCGGTCTTCGGCACACCCGTCACGCTGGTGTCGTTGTAATTGGCGGCACCGGTGAGATCGAGCTGGCCAAGGTTGTCCAGGTCCCAGCGGTAGCGGGCGACGATGTCGATGCCGGTGGTCTCGGTGTCCACGCCGTTGATGAAGAAGCGGGCGGCGCCGAGTTGGGCGTTGCCCCCGGGTGGGTTGATCAGGCCGCAAATGGCCTGGGCCGTGGGCGTTCCCGACGGGTTGCACTGGATGTTCTCGGAGAGGACGATCCGGTTGTTGATATCGATGCGGTAGGCGTCGACAGTGGCCTCGAAGGCACCGGTCCGGAAGACCAGGCCCAGGGAGTAGTTCACCGAGTCTTCAGGCTGCAGGGCCTTGCCGCCCAGCGACTTGGCCACGGCGCTGGTCGCCGGGAAGGTCCCGACTTCCACCGGCGTGCTGACCCCATTGACCGACAGGAAGTTCGTCGAGGTCGCGGTGAAGTACTGCTGCTGCAGGGCAGGGGCCCGGAAGCCGGTGGCCGCAGTGCCGCGAACGGCGATCATCTCGTTGAAGTCGTAGCGACCCGAGATCTTGCCGGTCGTCTTGGATCCGAAGTCCGAATAGTTCTCGTAGCGGACTGCGATGTCGACCCCGAAGGCGTCCGTCACCGGCAGGTCAAGATCGGCGTAGACCGACTGGGAGTTCCGGTCCTTGTCCACTTCGTTGCCGGGCTGGAAGCCAGGGAAGCCCTGGGCACCAGCCGCCTTGCCGGCCACGCCACCAAATACCCACGAGGCGCGGTCGCCCTGGGTGATCTGGTAATGCTCGCGACGATATTCCGCGCCGAGGGCGAGGTTGGCGGGCTTGGCGAGGCCGAAGTCCAGGGGCCGACGGCCGCCGACCTGGGCGACCAGTTGGTCGTATTGCATCTTGCCGGCGTCGAAGTCGGTAGGGGAGCCGACGCCCATGGAGGCGTTGACGGAGTCCCGGACGCCGTAGTGGACCTCATTGGAGCCGTAAACCAGGCCAGCATCGATCTCGAAGCCGCCCAGGGTCCCGCGGATGCCGCCAGCGGCAGTGTAGTCATCAATGTCCGTCGTGATGAGGGGCAGGAAGCCGATCGGCCAGACCGCAGGTACGTTATTGGGGTTGTTGGCCAGCCTCGGGTTCGCGGCGCTGTCGGTCTTCCGCTTCTGGTAACCGCCGAATCCATAGAGCGACCAGTCGTCGTTGAGCGGCTTGCCGGCGTTGGCGTAGACCGTGATCTGGTCGACCTGGGGATCGCCGAAGCGCGAGGTGACCTTGGAGGGCGTGATCCGCGGATCGAGGTCACCGCGGCTGGTGGGGTTGCGGAACAGGTACTCTCCGCTAACCGTCAGGAAGCCATCCGAGCCAAGCTTGAGGCCCTGCCAGCCCGACAGGGCGAAGGTCGGCCCGTCATTCTTGCTGCGGCCCTTGAGGTCCCGGGCGGTGCGGACGCGGGTGTCATAGACACCGTAGGTCATGGAGGCCGAGCCGCCCTCATCCGCTTCGCGGAGGCGCATGTTGATCACGCCGGCGATGGCGTCCGAGCCGTACTGCGCTGAGGCGCCGTCGCGAAGGACTTCAATGCGATCGACGGCCACCGTCGGAATGGCGTTCAGGTCGACGGCGGCCGAGCCGCGGCCGATCGAGCCGTTGACGTTGACCAGGGCCGAAGCGTGGCGACGCATGCCGTTGATGAGGACCAGGGTCTGGTCCGGGGCGAGGCCGCGCAGGGTTGCCGGGCGCACGCTGTCCGTGCCGTCGGTGATGGAGGGGCGCGGGAAGGTAAGGGAGGGGGCGACCGCCGCCAGTGCGGCAGCCATTTCTGTCGTGCCCTGGCGGGTCAGTGCCTCTGTAGAGATCACGTCGACAGGAGCCAGGGTCTCGAGGCGCGTACGGCCTTCGGTCCGGCTGCCGGTGACGACGAGTTCCTCGACGTCTCCGCCTGGCGCTGCGGCCTGGGCGGCACCCGCCAGAAGCGAGACAGCGGACACGGCCGCAAATAGGAAGGAGCGAGAGTTCATGGGTATCCTCCGGGCAAATAACGCGGGCAAGGCCCCGTGATTAAGCATTTAGTGTGCGTCTGACGTTTTATATGTCACTTAAATGTCACAAATACGCACGTCGAGGGCTCTGGCCTTGGCGCATAGAAAAGGGCGCGGAGCCATTCGGATCCGCGCCCTGCTCGTCTTCGAAAAAGGCCTATCAGCCCTCGTAATCGCCTTCTTGCTTGCCGGCACCGCCCGCGAGCATGTCATGGGCGGTTTCTTCAGCCGCCGCCCGGTCCTCAGCGAACTGGGACTCGATGATGTTCTCGCCCCGGGCCTGCCGCATGGCTTCGTCCTCGGACCGGGCGATGTTCAGGGTGATGGTTACGCTGACTTCCGCGTGCAGCTTCACCTTTACCTCGTGGAGGCCGAGGGTCTTGATGGGCTTGTCCAGGACCACCATCGAGCGCTCGACCTTGCCGCCGCCCGCATTGATGATGTCGGAGACGTCCCGGCCACTGACCGAGCCGTAGAGCTGACCGCTCTCACCCGCCTGGCGGATGAGGATGTAGGCGGTCCCATCCAGGGCTTCCCCGGAACCGGCGGCTTGTTCCCGAGTGCGCTGATTGCGGGCTTCAAGTTCGGCACGCTGGGCCTCGAACGCCTTCAGGCTCGACGCATTGGCGCGCAGGGCCTTGCCCCGGGGGAGGAGGTAGTTTCGGGCGAAACCGTCCTTGACGGTGACCACGTCGCCGAGGGCGCCGCGGCCTTCGACCCGCTCCAGAAGAATAACCTTCATGTCCGGATCTCCTTACTTCACGACGTAGGGCAGAAGGGCAAGGAAGCGGGCGCGCTTGATGGCGCGAGCCAGTTCACGCTGCTTCTTGGCCGACACGGCGGTGATACGGGACGGCACGATCTTACCGCGCTCGGAAATGTAGCGCTGCAGGAGCTTGACGTCCTTGTAGTCGATCTTCGGAGCGCCGGCGCCCGAGAACGGGCAGACCTTGCGGCGGCGGAAGAAGGGGCGGCGGGCGGTCGCGGCGGGCGCGGCGGCTTCGGTTTCGTCGGTCATGGGTTCGGCCTCCGGTCTCAGTATGAGTCGTCGCGACGGGGCTCGCGCTCGCGTTCGCGGTCGCGGCGGGCGAGGATCGGGGACAGCTCGAGATCGAGTTCCTCGACACGGATGGTCATGAAGCGCAGCACGTCCTCATTCAGGGACAACTGCCTCTCCATCTCCTTCACGGCCGGGGACGGGGAGTCGAGGGCGAGAAGAGAATAGTGACCCTTGCGGTTCTTCTTGATCCGGTAGGTCAGGTTGCGCAGGCCCCAGTACTCGATCTTGGCCACGGCACCGCCGTGTTCCTCGATGACCGCCTTGATCTGATCGTTCAGGGCTTCGGCCTGCTGCGGCGAAATATCCTGCCGTGAAATGACGACGTGCTCGTAGAGCGCCATGTGTCCTTTATCCCATTTGGAGGGCGGCGAGTCCTTCGGCGGGTAACCGGAGGATACGATGGATCCTGGGCTGGCGGACGGGGCTTTCCCGTCCCTTTGGCGCTCCAACCCGTGACCGCCTTCCGTTGAAGACGCGGTCCTTAGAGGAAAGCAGGGCCGGGTGCAAGGAAGACGGGCGTCCTCCCGGGTTCCGGCCCCGCGCGGGCCTTGCGAGTCCTACTTCCGCTTGCCGGCCTTCCAGGCCTTGACGGCACCGAGGGTCTGTTCGACGTGGTCATTGGGATTGAGGTTGTCGTAGGCGTGGATCACAGAGCCGTCGGGCGCGATC